>JAGVGD010000079.1 GCA_020057245.1 Thiobacillus sp.
CCCGTCGGTGCTGACCGAGGCGGCCAACTATTTCAACCAGCATTTCGCCGGCCACCGCTTCGACCAGGTGCGCGCCAAGCTGCGCGACGAACTCGGCCGCGTGCGCGACGACATCACCCGCCTGATGGCCGCTGCAGTGGATGCTGGCAGTCAGGCGCACGACGCCAGCCAGGAGAACGTGGTGGTTTCCGGTAGCCGCAACCTGCTCAACGTCAACGAGCTTTCCAGCAACATGGGCAACCTGCGCCGCCTGTTCGACGCGTTCGAGCAGAAGACCGGATTGCTGCAGCTGCTCGATCAGTCGCGCAACGCCGCCGGCGTGCAGATTTTCATCGGCGGCGAATCCGAACTGCTGCCGCTCGACGAATGCAGCCTGGTCAGCGCGCCCTACTCCGTCAACGGTCAGGTCGTCGGCACGCTCGGCGTGGTCGGCCCCACCCGCATGGCGTACGAACGGGTGGTGCCGATTGTCGACATCACCGCCAAACTCCTGTCGAGCGCGCTGTCCCACTATTAGGGCGTGTTTAAGGCTAATTCCACGCTCGCAACGATGCCAATTCGAGTGCAGCCCGCGAAGCGGGACGCGCTGCAGTGTCATTCACTGCAAGCGGCACGCGACAAAGGGATGCGCTCGAGTTGGCCCGTCCCTTCGGGTTGCCACGAGAAAGCGCGTCTGCTACGTTGCAACCCTTGACAAGGGATGGCCCTTGCCAGCGTGATGCGCCTTACATCCATCGCTTTCTCGTGGCAACGCGAGCGCGGAATTAGCCTTGACACGCCCTAAATGACCTATCTCAAAGAACCCGACTACGTCCACGGTCAGGCCGCCCGCACTGGCATCCTGCTGGTCAACCTGGGCACGCCGGCGGCGCCCACCGCGCAGGCGCTGCGGCCTTATCTGAAAGAGTTCCTGTCCGACCCGCGCGTGGTCGAAATCCCGCGGCTGGTCTGGTGGCTGATCCTCAACGGCATCATCCTCAACACCCGGCCGAAAAAGTCCGCCGAAAAATACGCCGCGATCTGGACCGCCGACGGCTCGCCGCTGCGGGTCCACACCGAAAAGCAGGCCACGCTGCTGCGCGGCTGGCTGGGTGAAAAAATCACCAGCCCGCTCAAGGTCGAATACGCCATGCGCTACGGCCAGCCCTCGATTCCCGCCACCCTGGCGCGCATGAAGGCGGAGGGCTGCGAACGCATCCTGATCCTGCCGGCCTACCCGCAATACGCCGCCTCCAGCACGGCGACCGCCTTCGACATGGCGTATGCCTGGCTGCAAAAGACCCGCAATCAGCCCTCGCTGCGCACGCTCAAGCATTACCACGACCACCCCGCCTACATCCAGGCGCTCGCCGCCAACATCCGCGACGACTGGCAGCGCAACGGCCGTCCCGACGTGCTGGTCATGAGTTTTCACGGCGTGCCGCGCTACACCCTGGAAAAGGGCGACCCCTACCACTGCGAATGCCAGAAAACCGGCCGCCTGCTGGCCGCGGCGCTCGGGCTGGAGCCGCAGCAGTACCGCCTCACCTTCCAGTCGCGCTTTGGCCGCGCCGAATGGATCCAGCCCTACACCGACAAGACCCTGGCCGCACTCGGCAAGGAAGGCGTCAAACGGGTGGATGTGGTGGCGCCCGGCTTTACCGCCGACTGCCTGGAAACCCTGGAGGAACTGGCGATGGAAGGCCGCGCGACTTTTATCGAAGCCGGCGGCCAGGAGTTCCGCTACATCCCCGCGCTCAACGAACACCCGCAATGGATTGCGGCGCTCGGCCAGATCGCCCTGGAAAATCTGGGCGGCTGGGTCAGCCTCGATGGCGAGCGCAATGCCGACGAAGAAGCGCGGCAAACCAGCAGGCGCTTGGCGTTAAGTCTGGGCGCGCAGAACTAGCGCCAACGCATCATCTCCAATGGCTCACGTGTAATTGCGGCTACACAACCCGGCGATGGGCCGAATTGATGGCTTTCACGCTTTAAAGCGCGACACCTGCATCGAACAGCCATGCCTTGAGTTCAAACCCGAACATACGTCCAGCCTTGCTGGAGACGGGTAACGATTTCGTTAACGGCTGTTGGCGCGGTCAGGGTGTCAGGCAAAAGCATGACCTGTTCGCCAGCGTTCCGGAGGCGGGCTATCGACTGGCCACACGCCACCCAGCGCAAATTAGCGTGACGCTGCTTCATGCGTGCCATGCGCTCTGCGTACGGGCTATGCCCCGCACGCAGCAGATTGAGGCCATGGCTGTTGGCGATGACTTCGAGCTGTATCGCCCGCCCCTGCTGGTCTGCTTCATCCAGCAGACGCTCAGCCTGATCCAGTACCGCTTGCATCTTGGCAGGCGCGGCGCTGTCGAGATGCAGCATGACCCGGTTCGGATCGGCCTTGCGCGCCAGACTCACCACCTGATAACCACTGGATACGGCCGCGGGCAACGCAACCACGGCCTGCGGCTCCTGACCCCGCAACACCCAACCGCCACTTAAACCTGCCAGCAGAACGAGACAACCATAGACGCAGCGTTGCATCAATTTCCGATGGGGCGCCGTGCGCGACTTCCTGCTGTAGGCAACCGGCGGCTCGATATACGCCAGCCGCACCATGCTCTGCAGTCCGCGCAATATGCAGACGCGCTGGGACAGCTCTTTATCTTCGCGAATCCGGGCAAGTAGCGCCTCGCTCTCGGCCACGTCCAGTTCGCCATCGATAAAGGCATTCAGCGTTTCGTCCGATACGACTTCGTTCATTTCACTCTCCTCAGCAGCGGCTGCGTCGCGGGCTGCTGCATTGCTGTATCCAGAAAAACCTTCAGGCCTGCGCGCGCTCGCGACAAGCGACTCATCACCGTTCCAACCGGAATATTGAGGATGGTCGCCACCTCGGCATAACCAAACTCTTCCAGATCGACCAGCGTCAACACCTGGCGTTGTCCCATTGGCAGATTCTCCACAGCCGACCGCACGCAGGCGATCACCTGTTTGCGGTCACAACTCGCCTCCGGCGTATCGGCACTTGATTCGAGCTCGTCCTGCCAGTCCTCAACATCCTCAAAGTTACGTCGGGCTCGCAGATGATCGAGCCAGCAACGATTCATGATCGCAACGACCCAGGCCTTCAGCGATGCTTCATCGCGCAACTGGCTCCGTTGCGTCAGTGCTTTGGACAAGGTCTCCTGCACCAGATCATCGGCCAGCGCCGCATCGTGACACCAGGCATAAGCAATGCGGTAAAGCACCGGACGCAACGCTTCTACGCTGGGGCGAAACGGGCCAAACAGGAAACGGCTAATGATCGTCATATAGGTGAAGACGCGGGCAGTAGTCCATTTATTCCATAAATGAACCGTCTCCGAAATGGAATAAGCGTTCCATATCACGCGTCTTAGATAAGAACGGCATTCATTAAGCCGGCTTATTTCATACCACCAAGGAGACAACGTGACACGCACCCTGCCCCCGCTGCTTACCGCCCTGCTGCTGATAACGGCCCCGATGGCCCACGCCGGCCCGCTGGCCAAGGCCACAGCCCCTGCTGCATCCATGCAAGAAAAAGGGGTGTACTACGTCAATGACAGCGCCAACGCTTCGGCTGCGCTGCGCAACATCAGGAATCACCTCTCCGCCGCACCGGACGCCAAAATTGTCGTGGCCACACACAGCGAGGGTATATCCCCAACACCAAGTTCGAACTGGACGCCCGCTTCGACACCTATACCAGTCTTGAAGATCGCGTGAACCAGTTCAGATTCGACAAGTGGACGCTGGGGATGCACTACCACTTCAACCCCAAGCTCAACTATGAGATCCGCGACTTCGAGTGCGACTCCAGGGTGCCCCCTTGCAGCTCAGCAGGCGCTCTGACGCCGAACTACGATTTGGAAGGGGTGGGCAACAAGGTCGGCTTGCAGTTGACGGCGATTTTCTAAGCAGAAAATTATCTTGGGGTTTGGGTCTCCTCTGGCCCACCAGGTCAACTGGTGGGCTTTTTTTTGAATATTTTAAAAATCAACACTTTTCCTTGTTAAGGAAGGCAATGAAAATATTTCATTCACCGGGTATCAAATGGCTCGGCCTGCTGGCAGCTGCCACCGCGCTTTCCGGCTGCGCCGACACCGGGGACAACAGCGAGAGCCAGGATGGGCGAATCAAGATCACCTCCGAACCCGCCGGCGCGCTTGCGTATGCGGACGGCGCAGAGCTTGGCACCACACCGTTGCAGATCGCTCCCGGCAACCACTTTCGCTCAGACTTTGTGGGCTTTTCCTACCGCTATATTGGCAAGCTCACCCTCAAGAAAGCCGGCTGCGAAAGCTGGTCGACCGAGGTCAATGACGCCATTCTGTCGAAGGATATTCACGCCAGGCTGAAATGCGATCCGAGTTACCAACTGCCTTCCCGTTCCGCGCCTCCTGCCGGCAACGCTGCCGAATCAATTTCAGACTCGCCATCCAGGGATCAGACGATCGAACGACTGGAACGGATTGAGGCCCTGCATAAAAAAGGGCTGATCAGCGATGAGGAGTACAAGCAGTTGCGGGCTCGCATTATCGAGAAGCTCTAAGGTTGGCCGCACCCATTGCAATCGAGTGGCTGTTGGGCGGAATTTGCTGTGCGATGCGCCCTGGCGCGGGCGCCTGTGGCGGCCATCTGGCCGCCATTTTTTATGCGCTGCGGATGAAGTGCTCGCGGTAATACTTCATTTCTTCGATCGACTCGTAAATGTCGGCCAGCGCCTCGTGCTTGCTGCCCTTCTTGAAGCCTTCGGCCAGACCCGGACGCCAGCGCTTGGCCAGTTCCTTCAGCGTGCTGACGTCGAGGTTGCGGTAATGGAAAAATTCTTCCAGTTTCGGCATGTAGCGCGCCATGAAACGGCGGTCCTGACAAATCGAGTTGCCGCACATCGGCGAGGTACGGGCGGCCACGTGCTGCTTCACGAATTCCAGCATCTGCGCTTCGGCTGCGGCCTCATCCAGTTGCGAAGCCTTGACGCGGTCGATCAGTCCGGATTTGCCATGCGTGCCCTTGTTCCAGTTGTCCATCGCGTTCATCACTTCGTCGGGCTGATGCACCACCAGTACCGGGCCTTCGGCCACGGTGTTGAGGTCGGCGTCGGTGACGACGATGGCCAGTTCGATGATGCGGTCGGTTTCGGGCGACAGGCCGGTCATTTCCATGTCCAGCCAAAGCAGATGTGTGGGATTCAGTGCCATCGGGGTGTCCTCAATTGAATTGGCGCATTTTCGCATAGACCCTGCCCCACGCGTGGTGGCGGAAGCGAACGCTTGCCGCCATAATCAGTACATTCCCACCCCGGAGTTCCGCCATGAAAGCCCTGATGGTCTTTTTTGCGACAGCCCTGCTGTCCACCGCGATTCATGCTGCGCCCGCCACTACAAAAGGCGACCCCAAGGTCGGCAAGACCCTGCACGACAAAACCTGCACCAGTTGCCACGTCAAAATGTACGGCGGCGACGGCAGCAAGATTTACACGCGTAGCGACCGCAAAACCCAATCCGCCTCCCAGCTGGCTGCCCGCGTTTCCGGCTGCAATGCCAACACCGGCGCAGGCTGGTTCCCGGAAGACGAGGCGCACGTCGCCGCGTACCTGAACCAGCAGTACTACAAATTCAAGTAATCCCCACCGAATTCAAGGGCTGACCCAACCCGCCCGAAGGAACTGCCATGACCACCATTGTTGAAGAACTCGTCCGCAAGAAGTGCGCGCCCTGCGAAGGCGGCGTCGCCGCGATGACCGATGCGCAGATTGCGCCGATGCTGAAAGGCCTCGCCGGCTGGCAACGCGAAGGCGAAAAAATCGTCAAGGAATACAAACTCAAGGACCACTACCAGGCACAGGCCTTTACCAACGCAGTGATGTGGGTGTCGCACCGCGAAGACCATCACCCCTACCTCATCGTGGGCTACAACACCGTCAAGGTCGAATTCTGGACGCACGCCATCGGCGGCCTGTCGGAAAACGACTTTATCTGCGCGGCTAAAGTCGACAGCCTGTTTGAGCTTTGAGATTCAAGTCGCCCGATATTTCATCCGTTTAGCCCTGAGTCATTTCACAACGGAAGATCGGATCAAGCATGGACTGGATGGAAGTTATTGGCGCCCACGTCATGTGGAAACAACGCCTGATCGGTTTTTTGGCCGGCAGCAATTCGGAAGCGCTCGATCCCGAGGCGATCCGGATGGACAACCGTTGTGCGCTGGGCAAGTGGATATACGGCGACGGTGCATCCATGTCCCAGTTGCCCAAATATGATGAAGTGCGCGATTTGCACACGCAGTTTCATCAATTCGCCGCGAACATTGTCGATCTGCATTTGGCCGGAAACACGGCCGAGGCCGAAAAACTGCTGCTGGGTGATTACTCCCGGCTTTCCGAAAGACTGAAGCACCGAATCACCGGCCTGTCCCAACAGGTCAAATCGGCTTCCAACGGAATCCCCCCATTCTGAACCCGCAAACCGGCCAGGTCGTTGCCGCCTTCAGTCGCCGCTTCATCGTCGCCACCGCTGACGGGCTGCTTCCCTGCCAGGTAAAAGGCCGCCACCTGCGCGTGGTGTGCGGTGACCGCGTCGAACTCCAGCGCGACGGCGACAGCGGCGTCATCGAGGCCGTGCTGCCGCGCACCAGCCTGCTGTACCGCTCCGACGCCTTCAAAACCAAAGCCATCGCCGCCAACGTCACCCAGCTTGCCGTGGTAGTAGCGCCGCGCCCCAGCTTTTCGATGGAACTGGTGCAACGATGCATCCTCGCCGCCGAAGACCAGGACATCCCCAGCCTGCTCATTCTCAACAAGACCGACCTGCCGGAAACGCCGCGGGCGATCGAACGCCTGCAGCGGCTCACCCGCATCGGTTATCCGCTGGTCACGCTGTCCGCGCTCACCGACGTCGCGCCGCTGCGCCCGGCGCTGCACGGCCGCACCACGCTGTTGATCGGGCAGTCCGGAATGGGAAAATCGACCCTCATCAACGCGCTGTTTCCCGAGGCCGACGTGCTGACCGCCGAGTATTCCGAAGCGCTCGACAGCGGCCGCCACACCACCACCCACACCCGCCTGCACCGGCTGGATGCCGACACAGCGGTGATCGACTCGCCCGGTCTGCAGGAATTCGCCCTGCAGCACCTGGACGCCAACGCGCTGGCGTACGCTTTCGTCGAATTCCGCCCCTTCCTGGGACACTGCCGTTTCCGCGACTGCAAGCATGAAACCGAACCCGGCTGCAGGCTGCTGGAGGCCGCCGCTGCAGGCGAAATCGAGCCGAAGCGCCTGCAACTGTTCCAGACCCTCAGACGGCTGCAGAAAAACGCCGCCCAGCGCCTATAAATAAAGCCTGATTTTCACGCAAGGAGCGCATCATGAAACGCGCGCTGACGCTGTTGGTACTGCTGATTCTGAGTGTGATGTCGCCGGCGCTGGCAGCGGGGAAGTGGGTCGCCACCCCCTATGCGCCGGCCAAGGTCGTCTTCGAGTTCTATCTGGATGATCCGCAAAAAATCGGTAGCGCCCTCTACTGGGTGCGCGCGCTGATGAACCCGCTGCAGGCCGCACCCTACAACTACACACCCGAAGACCTGAACATCGTCGTCGTCATCCACGGCACTGAAATCGTGACGGTGGCCACCCGCAACGAAGCGAAATACCAGGATGCCGTCGAGCGCATGCGCTACTACGCCGACCTCGGCGTGTCGTTCAGGGTGTGCGGCCAGGCTGCGGAGGATTTCGGCTACGCGGTCAAGGATTTCCAGGACTTCATCGAAGTCGTGCCCAACGCCATCACCGAACTGGCGCACTGGCAGCAGCAGGGGTACGCCCTGATCACGCCGCATGTGATGGAAAAGAAATTCGACATCGAGGCCATCCGCTGACCGGTTTTTGCCTGATAGCACAGCAGAATTGAGGCTGGATCGTTGGAGGTCAGCGGTTTCTGCCGACGCCCCGTTTCCACCGGGATCCGCCCCCCATAGCCCCGAACACAAGCCACCGGTTAAAGAAACCGGGCCAAAAACCGTTAAAAATGCCATCGAATCGATAATTTCGGGGCGGCAAGCCGGGTTTGCTATCAATCCATTAAGTATGGACACAACACTTCAGGACGCGTCTCGCGTCATCACGCCCGACAACGATCAGCCCATCAACGCTTCTGCCGCGACCGAAGTGCTCGACACGCTGCTCGAGTGCATGCTCGTGGTGGTGCATGCGCACGGCGGCACGCTGAGCCGCCAGGCCGCTATCGATGGATTGCCGCTTGTCAACAATCGCCTCACCCCTTCCCTGTTCCGCCGCGCGGCCAAGCGCGCCGGCTTCACCAGCAATGTGGTGCGCAAACCGCTGGCAGGCTTGAATACGGCCCTGTTCCCGGCGGTGCTGCTGCTCAACGACGAGGAAGCCTGCGTCCTGCTGGGCTGGCAGGACGACGGCCAGACCGCACGCGTGATCTTTCCCGAACTGGGGAAAGCGGAAGCCTTGCTGCCGCGCGACGAACTCGCGGCCCGTTATTCCGGCCATACCATTCTTGCGCGCCCCGAATTCCGTTTCGACGCACGCACCCCCGAAGTCGGCCGGGTCAAGCACCGCCACTGGTTCTGGGGCACGCTGGCCGAAAATACGCCGCTGTACCGGGATGTGCTGCTGGCAGCGTTCATGATCAACGTGTTCGCCATCGCCCTGCCGCTGTTCACCATGAACGTGTACGACCGCGTGGTGCCCAACCATGCGATCGAAACGATGTGGATGCTGGCTGCAGGCATGGCCATCGTGCTGGTGGCGGATTTGGTGCTGCGCACCATGCGCGGCTATTTCCTCGATCTGGCCAGCAGCCGGGTGGATGTACGGCTGTCCGCCTACATCATGGAACGCGTGCTCGGTCTGCGCCTGGAAAACCGCCCGCTGTCGGCAGGCTCCTTCGCTTCCAACCTGCGTTCGTTCGAAACCATCCGCGACTTCATCACCTCGGCCACGGTAACCGCCTTCATCGACCTGCCGTTCGCCCTCATCTTCCTGGTGGTCATCGGCTGGATTTCCTGGCCGCTGATCCTGCCGATCCTGTTCGGCATGCTGCTGTTGCTGGCTTTTGCCTTGACCATCCACAGCAAGATGCACGAACTGTCGGAAACCACTTACCGCGCAAGCGCCATGCGCAACGCCACCCTGGTCGAGAGCTTGGTCGGGCTGGAAGCGATCAAGGCGCTGGGCGCCGAGAGCGTCATGCAGCGCAAGTGGGAGTCGAGCGCAGCCTTTCTCTCGCGTGTGGGCGCGCAGCTGCGGCTGCTGTCGTCGACCACCATCAACGGCGCGATGTGGGCCCAGCAATTCGTCAACGTGGTGGTGGTGGTGGTCGGTGTTTACCTGATCTCCGACGGCCAGCTGACGCTGGGCGGACTGATCGCCTGCACCATGCTGGCGTCGCGGGCGATGGCGCCGATCGGCCAGATTGCCGGCCTGCTGACCCAATACCACAGCGCCGCAACATCCCTGAAATCGCTGGATGATATTTTGCAGCAGCCGGTCGAGCGGCCTGCAGATTCGAATTTCGTGACCCGCCAGCATTTCACCGGCGACATCGAATTCCGCGAAGTCGACTTCAGCTACCCCAATCAGGACGTTGTCGCCCTGCGCAACGTCTCGCTGAAAATCCGCGCGGGCGAGCACGTGGCCATCCTCGGCCGCGTCGGTTCCGGCAAGACCACGCTGGAAAAACTCATCCTCGGCCTGTACCAGCCCACCTCGGGCAGCGTGCTGGTGGACGGCATCGACCTGCGCCAGCTCGACCCGGCCGAGCTGCGCCGCAACATCGGCTATGTGCCGCAGGATGTCACGCTGTTCTATGGCAGCCTGCGCGACAACCTGACCATCGCCTCGCCCGGCGCCGACGATGCGGCGGTTCTGCGCGCGGCCGAAGTGGGCGGCATTCTCGAATTCGTCAACAACCACCCCAAAGGCTTCGACATGACCGTGGGCGAGCGCGGCGAATCGCTGTCTGGCGGACAACGGCAGGCAGTCGCCATCTCGCGCGCCACGCTCAACGATCCGCCGATCCTGCTGATGGACGAGCCGACCGGCTCGATGGACCACTCCAGCGAAGAGGAAATCAAGCAGCGCCTGCGCACCTATGCATCCGGCAAAACCCTGATCGTGGTCACGCACCGCACCTCACTGCTGGACTTGGTCGAACGCATCATCGTGATCGATGGCGGCAAGGTCGTGGCAGATGGTCCCAAGTCGCAGGTGGTCGAGGCCCTGCGCCAGGGCCGCATCGGGAAGGCAGTATGAAAGCCGCCCTGTTCGCCTCCATTTCCCGCTTCGCCGACCGCTCCGCGGCATGGTCCAAACATGCGCGACCGCTGCTGGACCGCCTGTTCGCCAGGTGGATTCCGCCCGCTCCGGACGAATCGATGAGCTGGGCAGCCGATGCCGACTGGGCGCGAATGGACCAGGAACCGCTGCGCGCACGCTATCTGCTGCGCGCGATCGGGATCATTCTTCTGGTCTTTTTGCTGTGGGCGGCCTTCGCCACGGTGGACGAAGTCACGCGCGGCTCGGGCAAGGTCATCCCCTCGCGCCAGGTGCAGGTGATCCAGGCGGTCGACGGCGGCGTGGTCGCAGAAATCCTGGTGCGCGAAGGCCAGTCGGTCGAGGTGGGACAATCGCTGTTCCGCATCGATGAAACGCGTTTTGTGTCCTCGCTGCGGGAAAATCGCGTGCAGTATCTTGCGCTGCTGGCGAAGGCCGCGCGCTTGCGCGCCCTGGCCGAGAACACACCGTTCGTGCTGCCGCCCGAGATCATGAAAGAAGATCCCAAACTGGTCCAGGAAGAACGCAGCATGTACGACGCGCGCCGCAACGAACTGGAAGCCCAGCTCAGCATCGCACGCCAGCAACTGACCCAGCGCAATCAAGAGCTGATCGAAGTGCGCTCGCGCCGCGAGCAGGCGGCGCAAGGCTACGAACTCACTGCCCGCGAACTCGCGATGACCAAACCGCTCGCGGCGTCGGGCGCGGTCTCGGATGTGGAATTGCTGCGGCTCGAACGCGACGTCGGCCGCTATCGCGGCGAGCGCGACCAGGCTTCCGCGCAAACGGTGCGCCTGCAATCCGCCATCGCAGAAGCTGCGCGCAAGGTACAGGAACAGGAAATCACCTTCCGCAACGAGATGCGCAACGAACTGGGCGAGACCGTGGCCAAGCTGAACAGCCTGTCCGAAGGCAGCACGGCGCTGTCCGACCGCGTCCAGCACGCCAACGTCAAATCGCCGGTCAAGGGCACCGTCAAGCGCCTGATGATCACGACCGTGGGCGGCGTGCTGCAGCCGGGCAAGGAAATCGTGGAAATCGTGCCGACCGACGATGCGCTGCTGCTGGAAACGCGGATTGCCCCCAAGGACATCGCGTTCCTGTCGCCGGGACAAAAGGCGACGGTGCGTTTCACCGCCTACGATTTCGCGATTTACGGCGGTCTGGATGCGGTGATCGACCAGATTGCGGCGGATACCGTCACCGATGAAGACGGCAACGCCTTCTATCTGGTGCGCGTTCGAACCCTGAAATCGTCGCTCGGCAAGGCCATGCCGATCATTCCCGGGATGGTGGCGGAAGTGGACATCATGACCGGCCGGAAAAGCGTACTCGCCTATTTGCTCAAGCCGGTGATCCGCGCCCGGGCCCACGCTTTCACGGAGCGCTAGCCGGTGACGCGCCAGATATTCATCACAGCACGCCCGCAACCGATTCCACGCTGGCTGGAGGCGTTTCCCGACGCCTTGCTGGTGCACGATCAGGGCCCGGACAAGACCGATCTGGTTGCGCTGGAAAACGCATCCGTGCTCTGGCTGCATGCCACGGCAGACGATCCCGCGCTGGCGGCCTGGCTGAAAACGCTGCGGATCGCGGCGCCGAACGCGTCCATTGTCGTGCTCGCAAATGTGCCGGAAGACGATCAGGGGATGGCGGCACTGGCAGCGGGCGCGTCCGGCTATTGCAGTGCGCTGAGCTTGCCCGCGGTGTTGCATCAGGTGGCCAGCGTCGTTGAGCACGGCGGCCTGTGGGTCGGCCCGCAACTCATGCGCCGGCTGATGCAGGGCCTGGCGGTGCGCAACGACACGGCGCCCCCGCCAGCGCTGGCCATCTTGAGCCAGCGTGAACGTCAGGTTGCAGAAGCGGTTGCGCGCGGATCGACGAACAAGGAAATCGCGCGCGTGATGGCTATCACCGAGCGCACGGTAAAAGCCCATTTGACCGCAGCCTTCGAGAAACTCGGCGTGCGCGACCGCATGCAGCTCTCCCTCCTCGTGAACGGTGTCGAAGACTCGACACACCTGCCCCAGAAAATCTCCGCCTGACTGTACTTCGGTCCAATACGGAAACCGGAAATCAAGCCGTTATGTCTTGCAGACGTGCCCGAATGGGGCACCCAAGCCATTTCGATAAAAGGTCAGCACCATGGACACGAGCGTTTTCACTCCCCAGGCAGTCGCCACGGTTATTGCAGTAGAAGGTCAGGCATTCGCCCGCAATCCGGCCGGCCAGATGCGGCCGCTGCAGGCAGGCGACGTTCTGCTCGAAGGCGACACGCTCGTCACTCTGCCGGGCGGCCAGGTCCAGCTGGCTTTCGCCGATGGACAACTGCTGACCGTGCTCCCCAACGAAGGCTTTCAGTTCAGCGCCGAAACCGCGCCAGGCACGCGTCCCGATGTGGCCGAAGCCGCGCTGCCGGCAGGCGAAGCCGACCGCATCATCCAGGCGCTGGAACGCGGCGAGAACATCGACGACCTGATCGATCCGACCGCTGCCGGTTTCCAGGGCGGCGGCGAAAACGGGGGGAATAATTTCGTCCGGTTGCTGCGGATTGTCGAAGGCGTGGACCCCCTGTCGTTTCGATTCGAAAGCAATACGGCGAACATCGATTTTCCGGTATTTGAATCCGGCGGCACCCCTGCGGAAATCCTCGAAACAGTCGAAGTGCCTGCCGTTACGGGCACCCTCACCCTGAACGCACCGGCAAGCGTGACCGAAGGCGGCGCCATTGTGTATTCGGTCACCGTCGATGTAGCGCCGCAGGGCAGTCCGCTGGTGCTGTCATTGTCCAACGGCCTCACCCTCACCATTCCGGTCGGCGCGTTCAGCGCCACCAGCGCACCCGTGCCGGTGCGTGCGGACGACGCGCTTGCGCAAGGCGACACGCCCGTGACGGTCTCCGTCGTGGGCACCACCGGAGGCGGTTACACCACCCTCAACCTGGGCAGCCCCGCCACCACTACCGTGTCCGACGATGCAGATGTCACGACGCTCTCGCTGACTGCAGACGCCAGCGTGGCCGAAGGCGGCAACATCACCTATACGGCCAGCCTGAGCACGCCGGCTGGCACGCCTGTCACGATCACCCTCAGCAACGGGGCGACAATCAACATCGCTGCTGGATCCAGCCTGGGTTCAATCTCGGTACCGGCTCCCACCGACGACGCCTATATCGACGCCGGCAGTATCAGCACCACGATTGCGACGGCTTCCGGCGGCAATTTCGAAAGCCTGGTGGTCAACCCGGCGGCGGCAACGACCACGATCAGCGACACACTCGATGTGACGACAGTCAGCCTTGTGGCGACGCCAAGCGTGGCCGAGGGCGGCAACATCACCTACACGGCCAGCCTGAACAACAGCGCACAAACGCCGGTCAGCGTGACCCTCAGCAATGGTGCCGTGATCAGCATCGCAGCCGGCGCCTCTTCCGGCAGCGTCAGCGTTGCCGCACCGAGCGACGATGTCTACCTGGACGCCAGCAGCGTCAATGCCACCATTGCGTCCGCCAGCGGCGGCAATTTCGAGAGCCTGGTCGTCAATCCCGCTGCGGCAACGACCGCGATCACCGACACGGCCGACAATACGAGCGTCAGTCTCAGCGGCAGCGCGAGTGTCGCCGAAGGCGGCACGGCAAGCTATCTGGTGTCGCTCACGAATCCGGCGCAAACCGCGGTCACCGTCAACTTCGCCTACAGCGGCACGGCAAGCAATGGGGTCGATTTCACCGGTGTCGCGAGCGTCACCATTCTGGCAGGTTCGAGCAGCGCCAGCTTCAGCATCCCGCTGGCAAGCGACCTCGATCTGGAAGGCGCCGAAACCCTCGTCGTCAGCATCAGCTCGGCGAGCGGCGGCAATTTCGAAAGCCTGACGATCAATGGCGCGGCAAGCAGCGTCACCACCAGCGTCACCGACAGCACCACCACGGCCACCCTGAGCCTGAGTGCGAGCGCAAGCGTCGCCGAGGGCGGCGTGATCACCTACACCGCCAGCCTGACAGGCCCCGCCCTCAGCCCGATGACCGTGACCCTGGACAACGGCGCGGTCATCAACATCGCGGCCGGCACCTCCAGCGGCAGCACCAGTGTGGCCGCCCCTGCCGATGACATCTACGTCGATGCGGGCAGTGTGAACGCAGCCATTGTTTCGGCCACGGACGGCGGTTTCTCCATCCTCACCGTCGACCCGACCCCGGCCACCACCAGCGTGTCCGACACGCTCGACAGCACGACCGTTTCGCTCACGGCAACCGCCAACGTAGCCGAAGGCGAAGGCGGCAACATCATCTATACGGCAAGCCTGAACAACACCGCGCAGACCGCAGTCACGGTGACCCTGTCTAACGGCGCGACGATCAGTATCGCTGCCGGCGCCTCTGCAGGTACGGTCAGCGTCGCCGCACCGACAGATGATGTCTATCTGGACGCCGGCAATATCAGTGAAACGATCGCATCAGCCTCGGGTGGCAATTTCGAGAACCTGGCGATCAACCCGGCTGCCGCTACCACGGGCATCACCGACACGCTCGACACGACCACCGTCTCGCTGACGGCCTCCGCCAGCGTCGCCGAGGGCGGCAACATCACCTATACCGCGAGTCTGAACAATGTGGCGCAGTCGCCGATCAGCGTGACGCTCTCCAACGGGACGATGATCACGATTGCGGCCGGAGCTTCCAGCGGCAGCGTGAGCGTTGCTGCGCCGTCCGACGATGTCTACCTCGACGCGGGTTCGGTCTCGGCGACCATTGCCACAGCTTCCGGCGGCAACTTCGAGAACCTGGCGATAGACCCTGCTGCCGCAACGACCACGATCACCGATACCCTTGATGCGACGACGGTCAGCCTGACCGCTGACGCTTCAGTAGCCGAAGGCGGCAACATTGTTTACACCGCCAGCCTCAACAACGCAGCTGAAACGCCGGTCAGCGTCACGCTGAGCAATGGGGCAGTGATCAGCATCGCTGCCGGCGCCTCCAGCGGAACAGTCAGCGTCGCCGCGCCAACCGATGATGTGTATGTCGACGCGGGTTCGGTCTCGGCCACGATTGCCTCGGCTTCTGGCGGCAATTTCGAGAGCCTGTCGATTGACCCGGCTGCCGCGATCACCACGATCACCGACACCCTCGACACCACGACGGTGAGCCTGACTGCCGATGCAGTTGCAGCCGAAGGCGGCAACATCACCTATACCGTGAGTCTGAACAATGTGGCGCAGTCGCCGGTCAGCGTGACCCTGAGCAATGGTGCAACGATCTCCATTGCCGCCGGCACTTCCAGCGGCAGCGTGAGCGTTGCGGCACCGTCCGACGATGCCTACCTCGACGCCGGCAGCATCAGCGCCACCATTGCGTCTGCAACGGGCGGCAACTTCGAGAATCTGGCGATCAACCCGGCTCCCGCGACCACCAGCATCACCGACACGGTCGATGTGACGACGGTCAGTCTGACGGCAACGCCGGGCGTCGCCGAGGGCGGCAACATCGTCTATACGGCCAGCCTGAACAACGCTGCGCAGTCGCCCGTCACAGTCACGCTGTCCAATGGCGCAACGATCAGCATCGCCGCCGGTGCGACCAGCGGGACGGCCAGCTTTGCAGCACCTGCCGATGATGTATATCTCGATGTGGGCAGCGTCAGCGCCACGATTGCATCCGCCACCGGCGGCAATTTCGAGAACCTGGCCATCAATCCAGCTGCCGCCGTAACGATCATCAGCGACACGCTCGATACGACCACGGTTTCGCTCACGGCAACGGGCAGCGTCGCCGAGGGCGGCAACATTACGTACACCGCCAGCCTCGACAATGTGGCCCAGACTCCGGTCAGCGTCACGCTGTCCAATGGTGCAGTCATCAGCATCGCTGCTGGCGCCTCCAGCGGCACGGTCAGCGTCGCCGCGCCGAGCGACGACGTCTATCTGGACGTAGGAAATATCAGTGCAACGATCGCATCAGCCTCGGGTGGCAATTTCGAAAGCCTCGTCGTCAACCCCGCTGCGGCCACCACCAGCATCACCGACACGCTCGACACGACCACCGTCTCCCTGACGGCCTCAGCCAGCGTGGCCGAGGGCGGCAACATCACCTACACCGCCAGCCTGAATAATCCGGCCGGCGCACCCGTCACGCTCACCCTCTCCAACGGGGCGGTGATCACGATTGCGGCTGGCGCTTCCAGCAGCACTGTGAGCGTGCCGGCCCCAAGCGACGATGCCTATATCGACGCGGGTTCGGTCTCGGCGACCATTGCCACAGCCTCCGGCGGCAACTTCGAGAACCTGGCGATCAACCCGGCGGCAGCCACCACCAGCATCACCGACACCCTTGATGCGACTACGGTCAGCCTGAGCGCTTCCGCCAGCGCGGCCGAAGGCGGCAACATCACCTACACCGCCAGCCTCAACAATGTGGCGGGTACGCCCGTTTCGGTCACGCTTTCCAACGGCGCAACAATCAATATCGCTGCTGGCACATCGAGCGGCACGGTCAGCGTCGCTGCGCCGTCCGACGATGTGTATGTCGACGCCGGCCCGGTCTCAGCCACGATTGCATCGGCTTCCGGCGGCAACTTCGAAAGCCTCGCCATCAACCCCGCCGCGGCGACGACCACGATTTCCGACACGCTCGACAGCACGACCGTCAGCCTGAGCGCTGACGCCTCGGTAGCCGAGGGCGGCAACATCACCTACACCGCCAGCCTCAACAATGTGGCGCAGTCGCCGGTCAGCATCACCCTCAGCAACGGCGCCGTCATCAATATCGCTGCCGGTGCAGCATCAGGCAGCGTCTCCATCACTGCACCGACCGACGACGTGTATGTCGATGCCGGTTCAGTCTCAGCCACGATTGCATCTGCCACGGGCGGCAACTTTGAAAATCTGGCGATCAATCCGGCTGCAGCCGCCACCAGCATCACCGACACGCCCGACACCACGACCGTCAGCCTGAGCGCGGATGCTTCGGTGGCTGAAGGCGGCAACATCACCTACACCGCGAGCCTCAATAATGTGGCACAGACCCCGGTCAGCGTGACGCTGTCCAACGGGGCGGTCATCAGTATCGCCGCCGGCGCATCCACAGGAACCGTGAGTGTTGCTGCTCCCGGCGATGATGTGTATCTGGATGCCGGAAGCGTCACTGCGACCCTTGCCTCGGCTTCGGGCGGCAATTTCGAAAATCTCGTCGTCAGCCCTGCTGCAGCCACCACCAGCATTACCGACACGCTCGACACGACTACCGTTTCACTGACTGCTTCCGCCAGCGCGGCTGAGGGTGGCAACATCAGTTACACCGCCAGCCTGAACAATGTGGCGCAGTCGCCGGTCAGTATCACGCTGAGCAATGGCGCGACGATCTCCATCGCCGCCGGCGCCTCCAGCGGAAGCGTGAGCGTTCCCGCGCTGGCCGACGATGCCTACCTTGATGCTGGAAGCGTTTCGGCCAGCATCAGCAGCGCCACCGGCGGCAATTTCGAGAATCTGGCAATCAACCCGGTTCCGGCGGTCACCAGCATCACCGACACGATCGATGTCACCACGGTCTCGCTGACCGCTTCAGCCAGCGTCGCCGAAGGCGGCAGCATCGTTTACACCGCCAGCCTCAACAACCCGGCCGGCGCGCCGGTCACGGTCACGCTCTCCAACGGCGCGGTGATCACGATTGCAGCGGGTGCAGGCAGCAACAGTGTGAGCTTGCCCGCCCCGGCTGACGACGTATATGTCGACGCCGGTTCGGTCTCGGCCACGATTGCCTCGGCCTCCGGCGGCAACTTCGAGAGCCTGGCGATCAACCCGGCGGCCGCTACCACCAGCATTACCGATACGCTGGATACGACCACGGTCTCGATCAGCGGCGAC
>JAGVGD010000056.1 GCA_020057245.1 Thiobacillus sp.
ATCGAGCACGCGCTTTCTGCGACCCAATCCCTTGCGACCCTGGTGCGTCAGGGCAATGGCAGCATTGCCAACTTTGACGCTATCGTCAAAACGATGTTGCCGTATTACCCCGGCGCATCCGAGCTGGCGCTGGCGCCCGGCGGCGTGATCCGGGATATCGCACCGATGTCTGGAAACGAAATGGCCATCGGCCTGAATCTGTTGACCCACCCGGCACAACGCAAGGAATCCTTGCTTGCCCGGGACAGTGGCAAGCTCACCCTGGCCGGGCCGCTCGCGCTGGTGCAAGGCGGAACAGGCGTGATCGGGCGCTTGCCGGTGTTTCTCGAAGACAGCAGGAACAGGGCGCGTCCCTATTTCTGGGGGTTTACCCTTGTCGTGATGCGCCTGCCCGGCGGGCTGGATATGGCCCACCTGTCGCAGCTGGGCGGGCAGGGACTGGCTTATTCGCTCTGGCGTATACACCCTGACACCCACCAAAAACAGCTTATTGCCGGAGCCTCGCCGGTGACGCTGATCGAACCCGTGGAGCAAGTCCTGCGTGTGCCGAACGCAAGCTGGACGCTGAGCGTTGCCCCGGTCCAGGGCTGGAGCCATCCGTTCGGACTTGCACTCAAGGCGGCAGCGGGGCTGCTTGTCAGCCTGCTGCTGGGCTATCTGGCAAAGCTCTTTGTTGCGCTGCGGATACATAAACAGCACCTCGAGGCGCGCGTTGCCCATCGCACCTCCGAGATACTGGTGGCCCAACGCAAACTGCAAGCCACGCTCGACGCCATTCCCGACCTGGTCTGGCTGAAGGATGCGGACGGCGCCTATCTGAGCTGCAATCCGATGTTCGAACGTTTTTTCGGCGCCCGCGAGGCCGAAATCGTCGGCAAAACAGACTACGACTTTGTCGAAAGGGCGCAGGCGGACTTATTCCGCGAGCACGACCGCATGGCCATGGCGGCCGGCAAACCCAGCATCAACGAGGAATGGATCACCTTCGCTGACGATGGCAGCCGGAAACGGGTTGAGACGATCAAGACACCCATGGTCGATGAAGAAGGCAAACCCATCGGCGTGCTGGGCATCGCCCGCGACATCACCGCGCGCGTGCTGGCGGAACACGCACTCATGGAATCGCGACAGCGGGCGCAGCAATACCTGAATATCGTCGGGGTGACGCTGATTGCACTGGATACGGAAGGCCGGGTGCAACTCGTCAACCGCAAGGGTTGCGACATGCTGGGCGCGGGCGAGGAGGACATTCTCGGCAAGAACTGGTTTGAGCATTTTCTGCCTGAACGCATGCGCGAAGAAAACAGGGAAGCGTTCAACCAGATGCTCAAGGGCGACATCGCGCCTGTCGAGAACCTGAAGAATTCGATATTGACCTGCAGTGGCGAAGAGCGTGCCATTGAATGGCATACCTCGCTCTTGCGGAACGAGGCGGGCAGCATCTACGGCGTACTCGCTTCGGGAGAGGACATCACTGAGCGCGAGCACTACATCGCCGAATTGGAGCATAAGGCGCTGCACGACAACCTGACAGGCCTGCCTAACCGTAACCTGTTTACAGACCGGTTGAAACTTGCGCTCGCCGTCGCTCGACGTGAGACCAGGCCGCTAGCCATCATCTTGCTGGACATCGCCCGCCTTAAGGAAGTCAACGACACCCTCGGACATCACAATGGCGACATCGTGATGCAAGAGGTCGCCAAGCGTATCTCGTTGGCGCTACGCGAAACGGATACGGTGGCTCGCCTGAGCGGGGATGAATTCGCCATCCTGCTCCCCGGTGACGACAAGGCGTCGTTTACCCTGGCCGTCGAAAAAATCCAGAAAGCGATGGCGGCGCCCGCCCTGATTGACGGCAGTCCGCTCGACATCGAAGTCAATATGGGCGTCGCTGTGTATCCGCAGCATGGTGAGGATCCAAACGTGCTGCTGTCACGTGCAGATGTGGCCATGCGGATGGCGAAAACCGAGGTAAGCGGTTTTTGCATTTACGAGTCCGGCCATGACCCCTATAGCCGACGGCGCTTGAATCTGCTTGGCGAACTGCGTCAGGCCATCGCTCAGAACGAGCTTGTGCTTTATTACCAGCCCCAGGTTGATATTGCATCCGGCAAGGTCATGGGGGTGGAGGCGCTGGTGCGCTGGCCACGCACAGCGGATGACATGGTCTCGCCCATGGAGTTCATTCCGCTGGCCGAACAGACCGGCCTGATTCGGCCGCTTACCTTGTGGGTGCTGGAACAGGCGGTGCGGCAGTGTGATCGCTGGCGCGCAGCGGGATCCGACCTCAAGGTTTCCGTCAATCTTTCCGCACGCAACCTGCTGGACCCCACCTTGCCGGACGTGCTGGCGACAATGCTCGCGGCCTGCCAGGTAAACGCTGATTGCCTCATGCTCGAAGTCACCGAATCGGCCGTGATGCTGCAGCCCGAACGTGCCCTCCAGATCCTGGCACGGCTGCACGAAATGGGCGTAAGCCTCTCGGTTGATGACTTTGGTACCGGTTACTCCTCGCTTGCCTATCTGAAGAAGCTGCCGGTGAGCGAACTCAAGATCGACCAGAGCTTTGTCTTCAACATGGTGAAAAACGAGAATGATGCAATCATCGTGCGCTCAACCATCGACCTCGCTCACAACCTGGGACTCAAGGTTGTAGCCGAAGGCGTGGAAGACCGGGAAACCCTGCAATTGCTGGCAATTTTAGGATGCGATACGGGCCAGGGATACCTGTTTGCCCGACCCATGCCACCCGAGGATTTCTCGCGATGGTTAAATGAATCGCCCTGGGGATTTCCCGTCGGCGTTTAAGAAGAACCCTGAACAAGCGCCCCCTGAGAATATCCAGGAGGCACACAGGCTGGACTGACGAAACCTTAAACCTCACGCAGCCGGATCAATGATGATTTGAGCCATAGCCGTTCTTGTTGTCATTTCCATTGCCATGCTTGCTGCTTTTGCCGTTGTTGTTGCGCTTGTTGTCGCCTCGGTCATCGCGATCATCCCCGTGCCGGTCACGGCTGGTGCGATGGTGTTCCTGGTAACGCGGCACGTATTCGTTTTGATACCAGTTGTGGTTAACAAAATAGACCCGCTCGCCGCAGGCGTTGTATTCGCGGCAATGTTTGCTCCAGTTTCTGGCATGGCCCGGAGGAACGCGCAGGTAGATCGGCGGCCGATGCATGGCCACCCGCTCGACGTACTTCGGCTCACGATACAGGACGCGTGGCGGCGGATAGCCCCCACCATTGATGTCGATGTGGCCGTAGAAACCGGGTTGGCCGATACTGACGGACACGCCGACATCGGCCGCGTGAACCGGAAGGATGGCGACGGTCAGAGTTGCTGCGAGAAGTAAGCGTTTCATGCGGGATATCCTGTTGTTAGGGAGCGGCCCACGACGGGTGGGCGATCTCCCGGAGTGGATCAGTTTCATGCGGGAAAATCAGCGACGGCAGATCAGGCCATCGTCAGTGCGGGACGGGATTGGAGCTTGCCCTGAAAACCCAACGGAAGCCCCGAAAACGGTTTCAAAATAGCCGAACGCCATGGTGCAGTCTGTTCGGTGGCATACATAGGGTGGCTGTTCGATGACCCGCTGCTCGCCAGCTTCGTTGCCCAGGCCTTGCAGGCCAATACCCGCGTCAATATTGCCCGCTCCTTGCCGCAGCGAGCCTGGACGACGTGCAGGTGTCGGCTGGTTCTGGCGTGGTCTTGGCGATTGGGTCAACTCGTGGAAGGTGTATTCACCAGTTTCGTCAGCAGTAACGTGAGTTGCCTGATCTCGGCGGCGGTCAATGATTGACGTATCCAGCCGCCCACAATCGTATGCGATTCCGACATCACTTTCTCCAGGACAGGCATGGCCTGATCGGTGAGCGCAACAGGTTTGATGCGCCGGTCGGCATCGTCGGTTGAGCGTGATACAAGCCCTCGCATTTCCAGTTGCTGCAACACTTTTGTCAGCCCGCCAGACGTAATCAACATCGCTCGTTGAAGGTCCGATGGCGTCAGTGCATGGGGTGGCGGGGAGCGGCGCAGACTAGCCAGCACATCGAATTCAACCAGACTCAAACCACTGGCGGCCATTACCGTGACCGCGCGGGAATGATGCGCTTCGTGGGCCTGCGAGAGTGCAATGACCAGTGGGAACATTTGCGCATCGTAGGATTCAGGCCAGTTCTCCCGGTGCATATCAAGGGGATTGAAAGGTGTGTCAGCCATGTCGGATCGCTTGCTCATGTGTATAGTGTCTCAATAATTAATTATCTTGCAAGATAAATATATATGCAATAAGCTTCATCTAAAGTAGACGGCGGACTGACCACAGAATAATGCGGCTAGCCCGACTCCGTCCTGGAGCGTCATTGCCGTGGAAAGCTACGGCGTCGAACAATCGTGAGGAACCGTACCGTGCGCTATCGAACAGATTGCTTCAGAGACAGCGGCGCATCATGCGAATGTCGGTCGCACCGCGTGGGTGGTACCGGCGCGCGAACCTCGAAAAAACTGGGCATTCGAAAATCACACAGCACAAAACGCCGATACCCGCGAATCCATGATGCCCTCCCCCCTTTCTAACTACCACGCGGCTACTGCACGCGGGATGCGCTTCACGACCCTTGCGGCTTGCCTGATGCTGGCCCTGTCCGGTTGTGCGTCAGTGGCGCCACAGCGTGCCGCACCTGTCGCGGTTGAGGTGCCGGCCGATTGGTCCGCTGCCCATGTTTCCGCAACGACCGACGCATCCTCTCTGGCGCAATGGTGGTTGCGCTTCGACGACCCGCTGCTCGCCAGCCTCGTGGCCCAGGCCTTGCAGGCCAATACCAGCGTCAAGAGCGCCGAGGCTGCGCTGCGGCAGGCACGGGCACTGCGTGATGTCTCGGCCGCCGCGCTGCTGCCGACGGTCGGCAGTTCAGCGTCGGCACAGCGAGACATCACCAGTGGGAACGTCACTGGCAACACCTTCAAGGTCGGCCTCGATGCGAACTGGGAGCTCGATATCTTCGGCGCCAACCGGAGTGCACTGGATGCCAGCGAGGCCACGGCCCAAGCCAGCGCCGCGAGCCTGGGCGACGTGCAGGTGTCGATCGCTGCTGAGGTCGCGCTCAGCTACATCACGCTGCGGGGTGCCCAGTTACGCCTGGCGATTGCCGCCGACAACCTGGCCAGCCAGCTCGAAACCTTGCAGATCACGCAGTGGCGCCTGCAGGCCGGGCTGGTCACCTCTCTGGACACCGAGCAGGCGCGCACCACCACCGAACAGACCCGCGCCCGGATCCCGGCGTTGCAGACCACCATTGAGCAGGCCCGTCATGCGCTCGCGGTGCTGACCGGCCAGCCGCCGGCGGCCTTGTCGACGGTGCTCGCCGCGTCCGGTCCGGTGCCGCAG
>JAGVGD010000164.1 GCA_020057245.1 Thiobacillus sp.
CCGCACGACGAGACGGCGCGCGCACTGCGCGACCAGGCCCAATCGCTGGCCGAGATGGTGAACAACCTGCTGGAACTGGCGCGGCTGACGCAGGGCCGGCAGCCGCTCAATCTGGAATGGCAACCGCTGGAAGAAATCGTCGGCGCGGCGATCCAGCGGCTGGGGCCGGTGCTGAAAACGCATCCGCTGTCGGTCGCGCTCGACCCCGATCTGCCGCTGCTGGAATTCGACGCCGTGCTGCTGGAACGCGTGCTCGGCAACCTCTTGGACAACGCCGCCAAACATACGCCACCCGGCACCCCGGTAATGATCGAGGCGCGCGTGCAGGGCGAGGCGGCCGAGGTGAGCGTGCGCGACAGCGGCCCGGGATTTTCGCCGGATGCCGCATCGGGCGCGGCAGTGCACAACGGCCTCGGGTTGTCGATCTGCCAGGCCATCGTCGCTGCGCACGGCGGAAAATTCTGGATCGGGAGTGAGCCGGACGGCGGCGCCCGCGTCAGCTTCACCCTGCCCCTGGGCACACCGCCGGCGATCGGCGAGGAAGCGGAGACCGCATGACCCGGGTGCTCATCGTCGAGGACGATCCGCAAATCCGCCGCTTCCTGCGCCTGGCGCTGGAAAGCGAAGGCTGCACGGTGCAGGAAGCCGGCCGGCTCGACGTCGGCGTGGCCGCCTCGCGCCTCGGCCCCGATCTGGTGCTGCTCGATCTGGGCCTGCCGGATGGCGATGGTCTCGACTTCATCAAGGCGTACCGGGTGCGCTCGAAGGCACCGGTCATCATCCTGTCGGCACGCGGGCAGGAACCGGACAAGGTGGCCGCGCTCGATGCCGGCGCCGACGATTATCTGGTGAAGCCTTTCGGCATGGCCGAGCTGCTGGCCCGGGTGCGCGCCCAGTTGCGCCGCCAGGGTGCCGCGGGCACGACGGAAGCGCCGCTGTTCTGCTTCGGCGAGGTGACGGTCGATCTCGACCGGCGCTCGGTCAGCCGGGCGGGTAATCCGGTGCATCTGACACCGATCGAATACCGCCTGCTGACCTTTCTGATTACGCATGCCGGCCGGGTGCTCACCCATCGCCAGATCCTGCGCGAGGTGTGGGGGCCGGGTCACAGCGAAGGCGGCCACACCCTGCGGGTCTACGTGGGCCGGCTGCGCCACAAACTGGAGGCCGACCCGGCCCAGCCACGCTATGTGCTCACCGAAACCGGTGTCGGTTATCGCATGGAAATCTGAGCAAGACAGTACGAATCACCCCACGCGTGTTTACACCGTTTTTATACGCGCCCTGCCAGCATGGCCGCTCCTGCTTAACCGGATCGCACCATGACTTCAGCTCCTGACAACACACGCCTGCCCGTCCTGACCCTGGCCGCACTCGGCGTGGTGTACGGCGACATCGGCACCAGCCCGCTGTATGCCATCAAGGAAGTGTTCGGCGGGACGCACCATCCGGTGCCCATCACGCCGGACAACATCCTCGGCATCCTGTCGCTGATTTTCTGGACGCTGGTGCTGGTGGTGTCGGTGAAATACGCCGCCTTCATCATGCGCGCCAACAACAATGGCGAAGGCGGCATCATGGCGCTGATCGCGCTGGTGCAACGCAACACGCGCAATGCCAGACAGGCGCGCGCGCTGGCGCTGCTGGGACTGTTCGGCGCGGCGCTGTTCTACGGCGACGGCATCATCACGCCGGCCATCTCGGTGCTGTCCGCCATCGAAGGACTGGAGGTGGCGACGCCCGCCTTCAAGCCTTGGGTGATCCCGCTCACGATCGGCATCCTGTTCGGCCTGTTCTGGGTGCAGCGTCACGGCACCGGCCGGGTGGGCCGCCTGTTCGGGCCCATCACCACGCTCTGGTTCGTGGTGCTGGCGATACTCGGCATCGTCAATATCTGGCAGAGCCCGGGCGTGCTGGCGGCGCTGTCGCCGCATCATGCGCTGGGCTTCTTTCTGGCCGAGCCGGGCGTGGCCTTCTTCTCGCTGGGCGCGGTGTTTCTGGCGGTGACCGGCGCCGAGACGCTCTATGCCGACATGGGCCACTTCGGCACCCGGCCGGTGCGGCTGGCCTGGCTTGGCTTGGTGCTGCCGGCGCTGACTTTGAATTACTTTGGACAGGGCGCGCTGCTGCTCGTCGAACCGGAAGCCATCGCCCACCCCTTCTATCACATGGTGCCTGACTGGGCGCTGTACCCCATGGTGATTCTGGCGGGCGCGGCCACGGTCATCGCGTCACAGGCGGTGATTTCCGGCGTCTATTCGATCACCCACCAGGCCATCCAGCTGGGCTACACGCCGCGTATGCTGGTGCAGCACACGTCGAGCGAGGTCAGCGGCCAGATCTATCTGCCCGGCGTGAACTGGGCGCTGTTTCTCGCGGTGGTGGCGCTGGTGCTGGGCTTCGGCTCGTCGTCGAGCCTGGCCTCGGCCTACGGCATCTCCGTGTCCGGCACCATGATCATCACCACCCTGCTGGTCTATGTGGTGGCGCGTCGCGCCTGGGGCTGGGGCCGCGCGCGCAGCCTGCTGATCCTGGGCGCGTTTCTGGTCGTGGACCTCGCCTTCTTCGGCGCCAACCTGAGCAAGGTCGCCGACGGCGGCTGGTTCCCGCTGGTTTTCGCCGGCGTCCTGTTCCTCCTGATGACGACCTGGAAACGCGGACGCGATCTGCTCAAGGCGCGGCGCGACCGCGATGCGATGCCGCTCGATGCCTTTGTGCAGAGCATGAGCGGCGCCGATATTCCCACGGTCCCCGGCACGGCCGTGTTCCTCACCCCGCATCCGGATCAGGTACCGCATTCGCTACTGCACAGTCTCAAGCATTACAAATGCCTGCATGAGCGGGTGGTGGTGCTCAACGTGAACTTTGCCAACGAGCCCTTTGTGCCGGTGGAGCAGCGCGTGAAAGTGGCGCACCTGGGCGAGCGCTATCACCGGGTGGAGGTGTTCTTCGGCTTCATGGACCGCCCCGACCTGACCGGCGCGCTGCATCGCTGCGTCGACGCCGGCATGGCCTGCGATCTGGACAACACGACCTTCTTCCTCGGCCGCGAAACCCTGATCCCGCGCAAGAAATCGGACATGGCCTGGTGGCGCGAGAAACTGTTCATCGCGATGTCGCGCAACGCGGGGACGGTGGCCGATTACTTCGGACTGCCGCCCAACCGGGTGGTGGAGCTCGGTGCACAGGTCGTGTTGTGAATCTGCCATCAATCGCCCGTTGCCTGGTTGAACAGGCAACGGGGCTTTGACGCATCGGTGCGCGCGCGGTTAGTGTTGCCGCCTCACCGTACGGATCCGCGCCATGACCCCTTCCATGCTGCAAGGTTTTATCGACGCCCAGACCGGGCCCGGCATGCTGCTCTGGGGCATCGTGCTGCTGCTGATCGGGGTCGGTATCGTCTGGCTGCTGCGGACCGAAAAGCGCCAGTACGACGCGCGCGGCAAGGGGCGCGGCTGGGTGTGGATGCGGCTGCTGGCGCTGCCGATGCTGGCGCTCACGGCAGCAACGATCGTGCTGCCGGCGCGCAGCATTTCCGGGCCGGAGGCGCTGGCCTATTTCTATCTCGCGCTGTTCACGCTGGGGCCGCTCGTCTGGTTCGGGCTGCACCGGCTGGCCGGCGCGCTGCAGTCGCCGCGCTTCACGCGTGGCGAGAGCTTCGGCCTTGCGCTCAGCGGCCTGGCCATCCTGATCGTGCCGCCGCTGTTGCTGGGGATGGCGCAGGGGCCGATTTACACAGTGTCGCACCGGCTGCAGGAAAGCGGGTTCGACCGTGCGGCGCAGGCGCCGCTGGCCCTCACGGCGCTGCCGGTGCAACGCTTCCGCCTCGGTACGGCAGGTGAAATTTATACCCAGTCGCTGCAGGCGCCGCCCGGTGTGCACATCGAACGTATCGACACCCGGTCGGGCGACCGCTGGAGCAACACAGCGACCCAGACGCACGCCTACCTATGCCGTCAGGGCGAAGACCTGCATCTGGCCTGGCCGGTCGGGTCGCAGCTGGCGCCGCTGCGCATCCACTGGCACACGGCCGACGGCACGCTGCAGCAGGCGGAATACCGGGTCGATGAGTCGCAACTGGCGAAGCTGCCCACGCAGGACTTTGCGGTGAACTGGCGCGCCGACGGCATCGACCTGCCGGTGCCGCTGATGCGCGATGTAGTCCAGCTGGGCTGGGAAAATGCTTCCGGCACGCTGCATTACCGCTCGCTGGGCATGCTCCAGCCAGGCGAAAATTTCGTCGACGATTGCGTGATGCGCGGCTACCGCCGCGTGGCCTGGCAGCAGGAAGGACCGGTATCGGGCGTGATCCTGCGCTTTCACCCGACGCCGCCGGCCGCGGCCTGGCAGGCCGAGTTCAGGCGAACAGGAATTTGATGCCCACTGCGTGCCAGTGCACCGACTCGTCTTCCAGCGCGCGGCGCGTCAGCGGGCGGCGTTCCAGCCAGCCTTCGGGCAGGGTGAGGCGGAAGCGCCTGCCGCTGGCTTCCACC
The DNA here is from genome assembly GCA_020057245.1 of Thiobacillus sp. Lineage (GTDB taxonomy): Bacteria > Pseudomonadota > Gammaproteobacteria > Burkholderiales > Thiobacillaceae > Thiobacillus. The sequence goes on from JAGVGD010000164.1 coordinate 4,494, forward strand.
TTGATGTCGGGCAGACGCGGTTCGGCGCGGTTGCGGCAGAGGATCACGGCCTGGCGCAGCAGCCACACCAGCAGGCGGTCGTTGTCCGGCAAACCGCCCTCCGGGGCGAATTCCGGCAGCTTGTTCAGCGCGCCGCGCTGGGCACGCGCCAGCAGGGCCAGCCGTGACTGGTCGGAACGCGAGAAGCCGGGCATGTCGGCGTTTTCCAGGATGTAGGCGGAATGCCGATGATAGCCGCCGTGCGACACCGACAGGCCGATTTCATGCAGGCGTGCGGTCCAGTCGAGAAACTGCACGTCGTTCTCGCTCGCCGCCTCGCCTCCCGCCGCGCTCAGCAGCTTGAGCGCCACGCGGTTAACGCGCGCGGCCTGCTGGTTGTCGATGTGGTAGCGGCGCATGAATTCGTCCACCGTCGCTTCGCGCATGTCCTGCTTGTGAAAGCGTCCCAGCAGGTCGTACAGGATGCCTTCGCGCATCGCGGTTTCGGCGACGTCCATCTGCTCGATTCCGAGCTCGGCGAACAAACCCATCATGATGGCAAAGCCGCCGGCAATCACCGGGCGGCGGTCGCGCGTCAGTCCGACCAGGTCGAGCGCGTCGATATGCCCCGCCTTGACCATCAGGCTGCGCAGCTGCGTCAGGCCGTGCGCGGTGATGCCGGTATCGGACAGGCCATTGAGTTCGAGCAGTTCACGCAGCGCGCGCGCGGTGCCGGACGAACCGATTGCCTGCTGCCAGTTGCCGTGGGCGAACTCGCGGGCGATGCGCTCGACTTCGGCGCGCGCCGCCGTCTCGGCGGCTTTCATCGAGGCCTTGTCGATCACGCCTTCGGGAAAAAAACGCCGTGAATAGTTGACGCAGCCCATGTGCAGGCTTTCGCGTTCCAGCGGCTTCAGGCCCTGGCCAATGATGAATTCGGTGGAGCCGCCGCCGATGTCGACCACCAGTCGCTTGTCGGGCGAGGGGAACAGGGAATGCGCGACGCCGAGATAAATCAGCCGCGCTTCCTCGCGGCCGGCGACGATTTCGATCGGATGCCCGAGTGCGATTTCGGCCTTGGGAATGAAGATGTCGGCATTCTTGGCGATGCGCAGGGCCGAGGTGCCGACGCAGCGGATGGCTTCCGGCGACAGACCGCGCAGGCGCTCGCCAAAGCGGTGCAGGCAGGCCAGCGCGCGCGTCTGGGTGGCTTCGTCGAGCTGCTTGTCGTCGGTCAGGCCGCCGGCCAGGCGCACGGTTTCCTTCAGCGAATCGAGCGGGTAAAGCTGGTCGCCGGACACCCGCACCACTTCGAGGCGAAAAGAGTTGGAGCCGAGGTCGACGGCGGCGAGAGTGTCGTAGGTTTTCATACGCTGTTGCCAAAAAAGAGGTAGGCCATGCCGATGGCGGCGAGGATGCCGGCGGCGTCGGCAATCAGCCCGCAGGTCACGGCATGGCGCACGCGCTTGATGCCGACCGCGCCGAAGTAAACCGCCAGCACGTAAAAGGTGGTTTCGGTGCTGCCCTGCACGATGGAGGCAAGGCGCCCGGCAAAGGAATCGGCGCCGTGGGTCTGCATGGTGTCGATCATCATCGCGCGCGCACCGCTGCCGGAAAAGGGTTTCATCAGCGCTGTCGGCAGGGCATCGACCCAGCGGGTGTCGAAGCCCAGCGCCAGCACGCCGCTGCGCACGGCGTTCATCAGCAAGTCGAGTGCGCCGCTGGCACGGAACACGGCAATGGCCACCAGCATTGCAACAAGATACGGAATGATCGTGACAGCCGTGTGAAAGCCCTCCTTCGCGCCTTCGATGAAGGCCTCGTAGGCGTTGACCCGGTTGCGCACCGCCATCAGCAAAAAGGTGACGATCAGGCCGAACAGCAGCACGTTGCTGAGGATCGACGATTGCCGCGTCATCTCGGCCGCGTCGAGGCTGCCGAAATACGCCACCAACCCGCCGATCAGCGCGGTCGCGCCGCCCAGGTAGGCCAGGGTGACGCGGTTCCACAGATGCAGGCGCTGGTACATCCCGGTGACCAGCAGGCCGCACAGCGTGCCGATGTAGGTGGTGATCAGCAGCGGCACGAACACGTCGGTCGGATCGGCTGCGCCGAGCTGGGCGCGATAGGTGAAGATGGTTACCGGCAGCAGGGTCACCGAGGCGGTGTTGATCACCAGGAACAGGATCTGCGCGTCGCTGGCGGTATCGGGCCGGGGGTTGAGCGTCTGCAATTCCTGCATCGCCTTGATGCCGAGCGGGGTGGCGGCATTGTCCAGGCCCAGCATGTTGGCGCCCATGTTCATGGTCATGGCGCCCAGCGCCGGGTGATTGGGCGGGACTTCGGGAAACAGGCGTTTGAACAGCGGCGCCAGACCCCGCGTCAGCAGTTCCAGCATGCCGGCGCGCTCGCCGATTTTCATGACGCCCAGCCACAGCGTCATCACGCCAGTCAGGCCCAGCGCAATTTCAAACGCCGATTTGCTGCTGTCGAACAGCGCCTTGACCAGACCGGCGAATATTCCGGCATCGCCCAGCACCAGCAGTTTGAACAGGGCAATCCCAAAGGCGGCGACGAAAAAGCCGACCCATAACGCGTTCAGCATGGGAGCTCAGAGGTTGAGAGTTTTTCGACCGTGCCCGAAAGGCGCGTCAAAACGTTCTCGATCGAGGCGTAAAGCACAGCCATAGCAAGGCTATGGCGAGCATTTGCAACGACGAGCGAGGGCGTTTTGGCGGGCAAGGCGGGCATGGGTGAAAGACTCTCAGCCTCTCAAGTCACCCAGCCTGCGATCACGACCAGCAGCCCGGCCACCATCCAGATCACCAGCCCGCGCCAGATCATGCTGACCGCGCTGTCGATGCTGTCGGGGTCGGGGTCAGTCTGGCCGCTGCCCAGTTCGGGGCGCCACACGGTTTCGCCGCCGACATTGAGCGGCTGCCCCAGCCGGATGCCCATCGCACCGGCACCGGCCGCCAGCACCACGCCGTCTTCCGGCTCCGGCCAGCCGGCCGCCTGGGTACGCCAGCAGAAAGTGGCATCCTCGAAGTTGCCGGCGATGGCGTAGGTCAGCGCAGTCAGCCGCAAGGGCAGCCAGTTGATCGCATGGAAGGCGCGCTGCGCAAACACGCCGAACGCGCCCTGCGCGCCCACCCAGCGCCGCGCCAGGATCGAGGCAGTGCGGAACAGCACCGCGCCCACCGGCCCGAGCGGAACCAGTAGCACAAACCACAGCAGCACGCCGAACATCTGGCGGTGGCTGGCCTCCATGACCTGTTCGATGGTGACGCGCGCGACCTCGTCGGCGCTGAACTGGCTGGCGTCGCCGCCGCGCCAGGCGATGAGCTGCGCGCGCGCGGCATCGAGCTCGCCGGCCCTCAGCAGGCGCGCGATGCGTTCGGCATCGTCGCTGAAA
>JAGVGD010000146.1 GCA_020057245.1 Thiobacillus sp.
AGCCGCGGCTGTCGTCGCTGGCCTGCGCGGCGCTGGTCTGCACACCAAACAGGCACAACAGGTCGTCGTCGCTGCAGGCGAACAGCGGACTCTTCAGCGCATGCGCCAGCTTCAGCTCGGCGTGCGGCAGCAGCAGGGTTTCCAGCAGCGCGATCAGGTCCTGCGCCTCCAGCGCGTGCAGCAGGCCGCCGCGCCGCGAGGTGATGAAGGGAATGCCCGCCTTGTTCAGCTCGCGTTCGTACAGCGCCAGATGGGTGCGCTTCTTCACCAGTGCCATCACGTCGCCGGGGCGGGCGGGGCGCGTACCCTGCTTGTCGGTCACGCCCCAGCGTCCGAGGATTTCGTCGCGCAGCACGGCAGCAAAGCGGGCGGCTTCGACATGCACGGCGCGGTCGGCAGCTTCTTCGAGCGGCGTGGTGAGCGGGTTGCGCAATGCGCTTGTCGCCACGGCGTCGGCTTTTTCCACCTGGATCGGCAGGCAGCGCAGCGCGCCGGGGCGGGAAGCATTTTCGGGCGCGTGGCTGTGCGGATCGAACCTCGCCATGTCGGCAAACACCGGGTTGAGCGCCTGCACCACTGCAGGCGACAGCCGTCGCGTCATGCTGGTGCGAAACAGCGGCGCTTTGAAATGGGTGTGCAGGAATTCTGCGGCGGCAGTGAACACGCGCGCCTCGCCGCGGCGGAAACGGTAGATCGCCTGCTTGGGGTCGCCCACCATGAACACCGTCATGTCGCTGTCGGGATCTGCGTCGCGCGCAGCCTTCAGCCAGGTCGACAGCGCCTGCCACTGCAGCGGATTGGTGTCCTGGAATTCGTCGAGCAGCAAATGGCGGTAGCGCGCATCGAGTTTCATCGCCAGCCCCGGTGCATGTTCTTCGCTTTGCAGCAGGCGGCAGGCCTGCCACTCGGCATCGGCAAAGTCGATCACGCCCTGTTGCGCCTTGGCCTCCTGATATGCCGCGAGCAGCGCGTGGCCGAGCTGCAGGCCGTGGCGGTTGAGATTCCAGATGCGGATATCGGTCTGGATCGCGGTGAGGGTTTCGAGCGCGGTTTCCAGCGTGTCGAGATCGCGCAGATAGGTGTCGAGTTCGGCGCCGAGCGCCTTTTCCAGATCCTTGGTCGCCTGCTTCTTGCGCCGCTGGCCCGCTGTCATCAGATGCTTCATCAGCGCGGCGTGGGCGGCGTCGGGATCGAGCGTCAGGCTGCGCTGGATTTCAGGCGCGCGCGCCTGTTCGCTCTTGCCGCCTTTTTCCAGCGCAAAGCCCACCCGTTTCACCCGCGCCGTCATCTGCGCGTCGGCCCAGAAAGCGGCCACCGGGTCGCTTTCCAGATCAGGATGCAAGCCCGGGCGCAACTGATCCAGCGCATACGCTACCGGGTCGGATTGGCCCATGGTATAGGCCCACCATTCCGCCCGCGCCTGCAAAAAATGTCGCAGCAAGGCATGCAGATTGTGTTCGCCGATGACGTCCAGCAGCGCCAGCAAAGCCACGCCATTGGCAGACTCGGGCGCCGCCGCGCACTGCGCCAGCAGCCGGTCGCGCACCTCGTTTTCCAGCAGGCTGGGGCGCTCCAGCAGCGGCGCCCCCCACGGCACGCCAAACTCCATCGGCGCGCGTTTCAGCAGATCGAGAAACCAGCCGTGAAAAGTCGTCACCGTCGGCCCCGGCTGCGCCGTCAGCACCGTTTCCAGCAGCCCGCGTGCGCGCGGCAGCAGCGCGTCGATCTCGTCGTCCGGCACTTTGCGTTCGCGCAAAAATGCGCGCACCGTTGCGTCATCTTCCAGCGCCAGCAGCCGCAGCCATTCGTGCAGCCGGTCGGTCATTTCCTGCGCCGCCTTGCGCGTGAAGGTTATCGCCAGCAGCTCCGACGGCGCCGCGCCCGCCAGTAGCAGACGGATCATGCGTGAGACCAGCAGCCAAGTTTTACCGCTGCCGGCGCAGGCTTCCACCACCGCCGAATGGGCGGGGGAGAGGGCGGTGGCGGTGTTGAGGGGTTGGGTCATTCGATCCCACACGCAAAATCCCTTTGGATTAGTGACGCGTTGTTCCACCAAGAAAGCGTGTGATTTAGTTTGTTCACTTGCCTCTTTAGGCCAAGTGGAGTTAACGAACTCAAAGAGTGTGGGACACGAAACTCTATAGGAAGCCCGTTGTGTGGAATTTCAGTCACCAGATAACACACACGATTGACGAAATGGATATTTGGAATAATCCATTGGTTGTCATCGTCACCACCATCCGCGACAGTCCAAACGTAATTCTCATCAAGCCTTAAAGCGAGTTTCAGGTCTTCCCCGTAGGTCTCAAGCCCATGCCCGCCCCAAATGTTGTCGCTCGATTCAGGATGACGGTAGGGCACAAAGAACTCGTAGAAGGCATCTTCATGCAGAGTGAGCGGTAAGCAAGGGGTGAACTCACGCACGTTTAAATTCCTTATCCACGAGCCATGTCGGACTCGTATCTATGGCGCGCAATAAAGTTGATGTCGGGCAAAAAGCGCGCAGGCAATTCAATCTGACGGCCGTCTAGAGGAACTAGAACTTCTTTAATAAAAGCTTCGTCACGCCGCTTAAGCACATCGGAAACGATGATCCTGAATTCGTCTGTTAGTGAAAGAAGTCCTTTGTCGAAGGCCCTGTCGTGTAGCGCTGACAGACACAATCCATTGCTTGGATTCAAACGATTTGCCTTGTCTTTGCTCCACGGCACGATGTGGCTGGCAATCAATAGCTGTGGTTCCGCAAGCCCCGACATGCAACATCTGCCCCGATAACTGGCAAGCACGGCACGGCGAAAGAAGTTTTGCTTGATCCTCTGCGCGACTAGCACCTGCCGGGTTTCCCCTGTGAAATCAGTCAGGTCAACAAGATCATCCACGTCAGGTGTATTTTCAGGTTCGTCATGTCCTTCATGGAGTTGCTTCATCAATAGCGAGCATTCCAATGCCAGACCTTCCCAATCAGCGTGAAATTCTCCCCAGACTTCCCGATCCAATGCAGACGCATTGCCCAAACCGCTTCGACCAGTGCTGGTAACAGCTGGGTCGAGACTCGCAATGTTGAGCATTTTCATTGCCACCGCATCGGCGGTGCGGCCAATGATTTTCGCTAAAGCAATGATTTCCTTATTTCGCCCGTCGATCTTGCCGAATGGAATTTGGCAGTACAAATGAAAGGCCAACTTGACCTGTTCTTTCGCCCAGAGATTTGAACTCATGAAGTTTTTCGGCAACGTGCCTCGAATGTCACCACACAGTCCTTCCTGTCGGCATGAGTGCAGTCGATCAATTGATTGGCAGAGTTGTGGTCGAGTTCAACCACCTTACGCATACCCCCCATACCGATGCATCGCCGTCAGCACAATATCCTCGTGATAGTGCTGATGTAGCGCATCCAGCAGCTTGGCGTGAATGCCGCCAAATCCCCCGTTGCTCATCATCAGCACATGATCGCCGGGGCGGGCGTCGGCGACGAGTTGGGTGACGAGGGCGTCGAGTTTGTCGAACACGTGGGCTTTGTCGCCGAGCGGGGCCAGGGCGATGGCGGCGTCCCAGCCGAGGTTGGCGCCGAAGCAGTAGACCTGGTCGGCGCCGGCGAGGCTGGCGGGCAGGGCGGCTTTCATGACGCCGAGTTTCATGGTGTTGGAGCGCGGTTCCAGTACGGCGAGGATGCGCGCTTTGCCGACTTTCGCGCGCAGGCCTTCTACGGTGGTGGTGATGGCGGTGGGGTGGTGGGCGAAGTCGTCGTAGACGGTGATGCCGTGGACGGCGCCGCGCACTTCCATGCGGCGTTTGACGTTTTCGAAGCGGGAGAGGCCGTCGATGGCGGTGGCGGCGGGGACGCCGGCATGGCGCGCGGCGGCGATGGCGGCGAGCGCGTTCATGCGGTTGTGTTCGCCGATGAGTTCCCATTCGACGCGGCCTTGCAGGGCGCTGTTGAAGAACACGTCGAAGCTGCCCTTGGCGTCGGGCTCGCCGGCGGTCCAACCGCCTGCGCCGTTGGTTGGCACAGCGCCGAAGCGTTCCACCGGGGTCCACAGGCCGCGCTCGAACACGTGATCGATGCTTTCATCGCGGCCGTTGGCGACGATGAGGCCGTTGCCGGGGATGGTGCGCACCAGATGGTGGAACTGGGTTTCGATGGCGGCGAGGTCGGCAAAGATGTCGGCGTGGTCGAATTCGAGGTTGTTGAAGATGGCGGTGCGCGGGCGGTAGTGGACGAACTTGGAGCGCTTGTCGAAGAAGGCGGTGTCGTATTCGTCGGCTTCGATGACGAAGAAGGGGCTGTCGGTGAGCCGCGCGGAGACTTCGAAATTTTGCGGGATGCCGCCGATGAGGAAGCCGGGACGCATGCGCGCGTCGTCGAGGATCCACGCCAGCATGGCGGAAGTGGTGGTCTTGCCGTGGGTGCCGGCCACCGCCAGGACCCATTTGTCTTTCAGCACGGTGTCGGCCAGCCACTGCGGGCCGGAGGTATACGCAAGGCCGCGTTCGAGGATGGCTTCCATCAGCGGGTTGCCGCGGGTGACGACGTTGCCGACGACGAAGATGTCGGCCTTGATGTCGGCCTGAGTGGCGTCAAAGCCTTCGATGAGGTCGATGCCGAGCGCGCGCAGCTGGTCGGACATCGGCGGGTAGACGTTAGCGTCGCAGCCGGTGACGGTGTGGCCCGCGCTGCGGGCGATGGCGGCGATCCCGCCCATGAAGGTGCCGCAGATGCCGAGGATGTGAATGTGCATGGTGTCTGGTAAGCGGTGAAGGCCGGTGGGGCGGATTATCCCACAGCAGCGGCGCGCCCCTGCTGGATCAGGTGGGTGAGCAAGGCGCGCAGTTTGGCGGGGCGCAGCGGCTTGTGCAGCAGCGGAATGCCGGCCTGGCTGATGCGCAGAATCGTGTCGGGGGCGGTGTCGCCGGTGACCAGAATGGCAGGGATGTCGCGGCCGAATTTCTGGCGCAGGCGAGCGATGACTTCGATGCCGTCGGTGTCGCCCGGCAGGCGGTAGTCCGACACGATGACGTCGGGGATGCGGTCGAGGCTGAGCAGTCCCTGTTCGGCTTCGGCGGCGCTGTGCGCGGTGACGAGGTCGATATGCCAGTTGTCGAACAGCTCGGCCATGCCGCGCAGGATCGCGGATTCGTCGTCCACCAGCAGCACCAGCGCGTCGGCGGCGAGTTTGCCGGGCGCGGCGAGCGGCACCGGCGACTGGATCAGCTGGGCGTCGCCGCAGGGCACGTCGATGCTGAATGCCGAGCCGTGCCCGGGGCGCGACAGCAGGTCCACCCGGTGCCCCAGCAGCCGGCTCAGGCGCGACACGATGGCGAGCCCGAGCCCGAGTCCCTTGCTGCGGTCGCGCGCCGGATTATCGAGCTGGACGAATTCGTGAAAGATGTTTTCCTGCTGGTCGGGCGGGATGCCGCGCCCGCTGTCGATCACCGACAGGCGCAGCATGCGGCCGCGGCGGCGGCAGGCCACCAGGATGCCGCCGCGGTCGGTGTAGCGGATGGCGTTGGCGATCAGGTTGAGCAGGATGCGCTCGATCAGCAGGGGGTCGCTGTAGAGGGTGACGTCGATGCTGTGAAAGCGCAGCCGCAGGTTTTTTTCGGCGGCGAGCGGGCTGAACTGCTCGTTGAGTTTGTCGAGCATGTGGCCGAGCGAAAAATGCACCGGGTGCGCCTCGATCGCGCCGGCGTCCAGCCGTGAAATGTCGAGCAGGGAGTTGAACAGCAGCTCCATCGCGGCGGTGGAGGCCTCGATGTTGTCGATCAGGGTCTGGGTGCCGGGCTGTTTGTTGCGTGCCTTGAGTGCGGCAATGAACAGCGACAGGGCGTGCAACGGCTGCCGCAGGTCGTGGCTGGCCGAGGCCAGAAAGCGCGACTTGGCCTGGTTGGCGCGCTCGGCCATGTCCTTTTTGGCGGCGAGGTCGGCGGTGGCTTCGCGGATGCGCTTTTCCAGTTCGCCGCGGTGCGCCTGCAGGGCTTCGGCCATGTCGTTGACCCCGGCGGCGAGCGCGCCGACTTCGCCGGCGGGC
>JAGVGD010000018.1 GCA_020057245.1 Thiobacillus sp.
CGCAAGAAACAGCCCTATGAAGTGTACGACCGCATGGATTTCGATATTCCGGTCGGCACCAACGGCGATTGCTACGACCGTTACCTGGTGCGGATCGAGGAGTTCCGGCAGTCCAACCGCATCATCAAGCAGTGCGTGGACTGGCTGCGCAAGAATCCCGGCCCGGTGATTGTCGACAACCACAAGGTTGCGCCTCCTTCGCGGATCGACATGAAGCAGAACATGGAAGAACTGATCCATCATTTCAAGCTCTTCACCGAAGGCATGCATGTTCCGGCGGGCGAAGCGTTTGCTTCGGTGGAGCATCCCAAGGGTGAGTTCGGTATTTATCTGGTCTCGGATGGCGCCAACAAGCCCTACAGGCTGAAGATACGTGCACCGGGCTATGCCCATCTGGCCGCGCTCGATGAAATGAGCCGGGGCCACATGATCGCTGACGTCGTCGCCATTATCGGCACGCAGGATATTGTTTTCGGGGAGATTGACCGCTGATGTTGTCTTCAGAATCACTCGCGCTCATCGATCTGGAAATTGCCAAATATCCGGCCGAGCAAAAGCAGTCCGCCGTGATGGGTGCCCTGCGCATTGCACAGACCGAAAAGGGCTGGCTCAAATCCGAAGTGATCGAGTTTGTTGCGGCGTATCTCGACATGCCCGCGATTGCGGCTTACGAGGTGGCGACTTTCTACAACATGTACGACACCCAGTCGGTGGGGCGCAACAAGATCACGCTGTGCACCAATTTGCCGTGCGCCTTGATGGGCGCCAACGAGATTGCCGAGCACCTCAAGAAAAAACTGGGCATCGGCTTTGGCGAAACCACCGCCGATGGTCGCTACACCTTGAAGGAAGGCGAGTGCATGGGTGCATGCGGCGATGCGCCGATGTGTCTGCATAACAACCACTGCATGCACACTCGCCTGACGCCCGAGAAAATCGACGAATTGCTGGAGCGGCTGAAATGAGCCTGCTCGCGCCCAGCGTCAAGGTCTGTTCCTGGACCCGGGAACTCGACAACCCGGCAGCGCTTGCGACCTATGTGGCGCATGGCGGTTACCAGGCCTTGCGCCGCATCATCAGCGAAAACGTGCCGGGCGACGACATCATTGCCCAGCTCAAGTTGTCCGCCCTGCGCGGACGCGGCGGCGCCGGATTTCCGACCGGGCTCAAGTGGAGCTTCATGCCGCGCGCGTTCCCTGGCGACAAATACATCGTCTGCAACAGCGACGAAGGCGAACCGGGTACCTTCAAGGATCGCGACATCATGCGCTACAACCCGCACCAGCTGATCGAAGGCATGGCGATTGCGGGTTATGTGCTGGGCGCCAAGGTGGGTTACAACTACATCCACGGCGAAATTTTCGACGTCTACGAGTCCTTCGAGCGTGCGCTGGCCGAGGCGCGTGCAGCGGGCTATCTGGGTGACAAACTGTTCGGCACCGACTTCAGTTTCCAGCTGCATGCGCATCATGGCTACGGTGCCTACATCTGCGGCGAGGAAACCGCGCTGCTCGAATCGTTGGAAGGCAAAAAAGGCCAGCCGCGCTTCAAGCCGCCATTCCCGGCAAGCTTTGGCCTGTACGGCAAGCCGACGACGATCAACAACACCGAAACCCTGGCGAGCGTGCCTTGGATTATGCAGCACGGCGGCCAGGCTTTCCTGGAGTTGGGCAAGCCCAACAATGGCGGGTCCAAGTTGTTTTCAGTATCAGGTCACGTCAACAAACCGGGCAACTACGAAGTGCCGCTTGGCACACCGTTCAGCGAGCTGCTGGCGATGGCCGGCGGGGTGCGCAACGGCCATAAACTGAAAGCCGTGATCCCCGGAGGATCGTCGGCGCCGGTCCTGCCTGGCCATGTCATGATGGACTGCACCATGGATTTCGATTGCGTCGCCAAAGCCGGTTCGATGTTGGGTTCGGGCGCGGTGATCGTGATGGACGAAACCGTTTGCATGGTGCGTGCGCTGGAGCGCCTGTCGTATTTCTATCATGAGGAATCGTGTGGCCAGTGCACGCCGTGCCGCGAAGGCACCGGCTGGATGTATCGCATGATCCATCGCATTGAGCATGGTCAGGGGCGTCCGGACGATCTCGAATTGCTCAACAGCGTGGCGGGAAAAATCGGCGGCTATACCATCTGCGCGCTCGGCGATGCTGCGGCGATGCCGGTGCAAAGCTTTCTCAAGCATTTTGGCGATGAGTTCGCGTACCACGTCGAACACAAGCGCTGCATGGTCTGACGGGACAGGTAAAGGCTATGGCTACGCTGAACATCGAAATTGACGGCCGCGCGATTCAGGTCGAGAGCGGCGACACCATCATGGATGCGGCCAATCAGGCCGGCATCACGATTCCGCATTTCTGCTATCACAAGAAGCTTTCCATCGCGGCCAACTGTCGCATGTGTCTGGTGCAGGTGGAAAAAGCCCCCAAACCCTTGCCTGCCTGCGCCACTCCGGTGACGGACGGCATGAAGGTGCAGACCCGTTCCGACTATGCCGTCAACGCACAGAAGGCCGTGATGGAGTTCCTGCTGATCAACCATCCGCTCGACTGTCCGATCTGCGATCAGGGCGGCGAATGCATGCTGCAGGACATGGCGGTGGGCTATGGCGCTTCGTCTTCGCGTTATCAGGAAGAAAAGCGCGTGGTGAGCGAGAAAAACCTCGGCCCGCTGATTTCGACCGATATGACACGCTGCATTCATTGCAGCCGTTGCGTGCGGTTTGGTCAGGAAATCGCGGGCGTGATGGAGCTCGGCATGGCGGGGCGGGGCGAGCACACCGAGGTGATGCCCTTCCTGGCGCATCAGGTTGCGTCCGAACTGTCGGGCAACATCATCGACCTGTGCCCGGTGGGCGCACTCACCAGCAAACCGTTCCGTTATTCGGCGCGGGCCTGGGAGTTGGGACGGCGGTTCTCGATCAGTCCGCACGACAGCCTGGGTTCCAACCTCACCGTGCACGTCAAGGACAACAAGGTGATGCGCGTGCTGCCGCGCGAGAACGAGGACGTCAACGAGTGCTGGCTGGCTGACCGCGACCGCTTCTCTTACGAAGGCCTGAATACCGCCGAGCGTCTGACCCAGCCGATGATCAAGCAGGGTGGGCAGTGGGTGGAGGCAACCTGGCAGGCCGCGCTCGAGTTCGTCGCAGACAAGCTGAAAACGATTCCCGCAGAGCAGATCGGTGCATTGTCGACGCCGTATCGCCCGGCGGAAGAGCTTTTCCTGCTGCAGAAACTGATGCGCGGCATGGGTAGCGGCAACGTCGATCACCGCTTGCGGCAATCGGATTTCACGCTGGACACCAAGGCGCACGGCGGTTTCTGGCTGGGCATGCCGGTGACTTACATGTCTCGCCTCAATCGCATGCTGGTGGTGGGCTCGAACCTGCGCAAGGACCACCCGCTGATGGCGCACCGCATCCGCGAATCGGTGCGTTGGTATGGCCAGCTCAACCTGATCAATGCGCATGAGGACGAATTCCTTGGCAAGGTGCATGCCAAGCGCATCGTCGCGCCGTCGCAACTCGCCACCGCGCTGGCGGGCGTGTGCGTCGCGCTGGCCGAAATGAAGAACCTGCCGGTGCCCGACATCGCCGCGCACGGCATTGCAGATGACACGGCACGCAAGATGGCCGAGAGCCTCTCCGGCGGCGGCCCGGGCGCTACCGGCGGAGAAGCGCGCGCCGTCTTTTTGGGCAACATGGCGCAGCACCATCCCTGTTATTCGCGCATCCACGCGCTGGCGCAGGCAGTAGCGAAACTCGCGGGCGCCAGCTTCGGCGTGCTGGGCGAAGCCGCCAACAGCGTCGGTGCAGTGGCCGTGGGCGCAATCCCGGTATGCGGCCCGCTGGGGCAGCCTGCAGTCAAGGGGCTGAACGCGCAGCAGATGCTGGCGCAGCCCTTGCGCGCCTACCTGATGCTGGGCGTTGAAGCCGAGCTCGATACCCATGATCCGGTGACTGCGATGAAGAGCATCAACGCGGCAGAGTTCGTCGTGGTGATGTCGCCGTACAAGGGCAAGTCGCTCGACTATGCTGACGTGCTGTTGCCGATCGCGCCCTGGACTGAAACCTCGGGCACTTTCGTCAATACCGAAGGCCGGGTGCAGAGTTTCAATGCCGTGGTCAAGCCGCTCGGCGAGACGCGTCCCGCATGGAAAGTGCTGCGTGTGCTGGGCAATCTGCTGGGCCTGGCCGGGTTCGACCACAACGATTCCAAAGACGTGCTGCGCGATGCCCTGGGCGACACGCCCATCGGCAATGTGCAGGCCTATCTGAATAACGAAATCAGCGGCGTGACGGCGGTCCCGGAACAGGCCTGGTCCGGTCTGGAACGGGTGGCCGAAGTGCCGATTTATCAAACCGATGCGGTGGTGCGCCGCTCGCCTTCGCTGCAGCTGACGCTCGATGCGGCCCTGCCGGTGGCGCGCATGCACAGCCGGCTGATCGCCAGGCTGGGCTTGCAGGAAAACGGCCGCGTCTCGGTACGGCAGACTGCATCCGCGCTGACCCTCAAGGTGCAGCGCGACGACCTGCTGCCCGATAACTGCGTGCGCATCCCCAGCGGACATCCGCTGACTGCAGGCCTCGGCCCGATGTTCGGCCCGATCACGGCGGAGCCGGTCTGATGATGGATATGAACATCGACTGGACAGCCGTCCAAACCCTTGTCTGGACGCTGATCAAGATCATGGCGCTGGTGGTGCCGCTGATGCTCGGCGTGGCCTATCTCACCTACGCCGAACGCAAGATCATCGGCTGGATGCAGGTACGTATCGGCCCCAACCGCGTGGGTTTTCAGGGGCTGCTGCAGCCGATCGCCGACGCGGTGAAACTGCTGATGAAGGAAATCATCATTCCTTCCGGCGCCAACAAGGGGCTGTTCATTCTCGGCCCCATCCTGGTGATTGCCCCCGCGCTGGCGGCATGGGCGGTGATCCCGTTCACCGACACGCTGGTGCTGGCCAATATCAACGCCGGCTTGCTGTATGTCATGGCGATCACTTCGATGGGCGTGTATGGCGTGATCGTCGCGGGCTGGGCATCCAACTCCAAATACGCATTCCTAGGCGCAATGCGCTCGGCGGCGCAGATCGTGTCGTATGAAATCGCCATGGGCTTCGCGCTGGTCGGCGTGTTGATGGCGGCGCAGTCGTTGAACCTGATCGATATTGTGCAGGGCCAGTCGGGCGGGGTGCACCAGTGGTACATCTGGCCGCTGTTTCCGTTGTTCGTGGTGTACCTGATCGCCGGCGTGGCCGAGACCAATCGCGCGCCGTTCGACGTTGCCGAGGGCGAATCCGAGATCGTTGCGGGTTTCCATGTCGAATACTCCGGCATGGCCTTCGCTGTGTTCTTCCTGGCTGAATACGCCAACATGATCCTGGTCGCCGCGCTGACCACGCTGATGTTCCTCGGCGGCTGGCTGTCGCCGGTGCCTTTCCTGCCCGATGGCATCGTCTGGTGGCTGGCAAAAACCGGCTTCGTGCTGTTCCTTTTCCTGTGGTTCCGCGCCACTTTCCCGCGCTATCGCTACGACCAGATCATGCGCCTGGGCTGGAAAGTGTTCATCCCCATCACCATCGTCTGGATCGTCGTCGTCGGCGCCATGATGCAGACGCCGTATGGTTATCTCTTCCATTGAGCGCGCCATGAAACGACTCGCCCAATTCTTTGGCAGCCTGCTTCTGATCGAGTTGCTGCGCGGCATGATGCTCACCGGGCGTCACCTGTTCGCACGCAAGATCACGGTGCAATACCCCGAAGAGAAAACGCCGCAATCACCGCGTTTCCGCGGCCTGCATGCACTGCGCCGTTACCCGAACGGCGAAGAGCGCTGCATTGCATGCAAACTGTGCGAGGCGGTGTGCCCCGCGCTCGCCATCACGATCGAGTCGGAAAAGCGCGAAGACGGCACGCGCCGCACCACGCGCTACGACATCGACCTGACCAAGTGCATCTTCTGCGGCTTCTGCGAGGAATCCTGCCCGGTCGATTCCATCGTCGAAACCCGCATCCTCGAATACCACGGCGAAAAGCGCGGCGACCTGTATTACACCAAGCCCATGCTGCTGGCGATCGGCGACCTGCACGAGGCGCAGATCGCGAAAGACCGCGCGGCCGACGCAAAATACCGTTAAAGACGATGACCTACACGACTGCGATCTTTTATTTCTTCGCCGCCATCCTGGTGTTTGCCGGCTTGCGTGTCATCACCGCGCGCAACCCGGTGCACGCCGCGCTGTTTCTGGTGCTGGCCTTCTTTACCGCCGCTGGGTTGTGGATGCTGCTGGAGGCTGAGTTTCTCGCCATCACGCTGGTGCTGGTCTACGTGGGTGCGGTGATGGTGCTGTTCCTGTTCGTGGTGATGATGCTTGACATCAACCTGGACAAATTGCGCGAAGGATTCTGGGATTATCTGCCGCTGGCCGGCTTCGTCTCGGTGCTGCTGGTGATCGAGATGGTGCTGATTCTGGGCAGTCGCCATTTCGGGCTGGAGGTGATGGGCACGCCTGCGCCACATGCCGCCGACTACAGCAATACCAAGGAGCTTGGTCGCCTGCTGTATACCGATTATGTCTACGCGTTCGAACTCGCCGCAGTGATTCTGCTGGTGGCAATTGTCGCCGCCATCGCGCTGACGCTGCGCCGCCGCAAGGATAGCAAGTACGTCGACCCGGCTGAGCAGGTGAAGGTCAAGCGCAACGACCGTTTGCGCATCGTCAAAATGCAGGCTGTGAAAAAGCCGGTAGCCGGGGAGGGCGAGGCATGATTTCCCTGTCGCATTATCTGGTGCTGGGCGGCATCCTGTTCGCCATCGCCGTGCTGGGCATTTTCCTCAATCGCAAGAACGTCATCATCCTGCTGATGGCCATCGAACTGATGCTGCTGGCGGTGAACATGAACTTCATCGCCTTCTCGCATTATCTCGGCGACATCCACGGCCAGATCTTCGTCTTCTTCATCCTCACCGTCGCCGCCGCCGAGTCCGCCATCGGCCTGGCGATCCTGGTGGTGCTGTTCCGCAATCTGCATACCATCAACGTCGATGACCTCGACCACCTGAAAGGATGATGCGGATGGACATGCAGACGCTCTATCTCATCGTGCCGCTGGCGCCGCTGCTGGGCGCGATCATCGCGGGCTTTTTCGGCAAGTTGATCGGCCGTACCTTGTCGCATGTTGTCACCATCGCAGGGGTGGCGGTGTCGCTCGCCGCCTCGGTACTGGTGTTCCAGGATGTGCTCGCCGGACAAACCTACAACGGTACGGTCTACACCTGGATGGTGCTGGGCGACCTGCGCTTCGAGGTCGGTTTCCTGATTGACTCGCTGACCACGATGATGATGCTGGTGGTCACCTTCGTGTCGCTGATGGTGCACATCTACACCATCGGCTACATGCACGACGACCCCGGCTACCAGCGTTTCTTCTCGTACATCTCGCTGTTCACCTTCTCGATGCTGATGCTGGTGATGAGCAACAACTTCCTGCAGCTGTTCTTCGGCTGGGAAGCGGTCGGTCTGGTGTCCTATCTGCTGATCGGCTTCTGGTACACCAAAGAGACGGCGATCTACGCCAACCTCAAGGCTTTTCTGGTCAACCGGGTGGGCGACTTCGGCTTCATCCTCGGCATCGGTCTGGTGCTGGCACATTTCGGTTCGCTGGATTACGCCACCGTGTTTGCCAAGGCGCCCGAGCTTGCGAATGAAACGATCACGATCTGGTTCGATACGCCCTGGATGCTGATGAGTGCCATCGGCATCCTGCTGTTCATCGGCGCGATGGGCAAGTCCGCGCAGTTCCCGCTGCACGTCTGGCTGCCCGACTCAATGGAAGGCCCGACCCCGATCTCGGCGCTGATCCACGCCGCGACGATGGTGACTGCGGGCATCTTCATGGTCGCGCGCATGTCGCCTTTGTACGAACTGTCGGACACGGCCTTGAGTTTCATCATGGTGATCGGCGCCATTACCGCCCTGTTCATGGGTTTCCTCGGTATCGTGCAGAACGACATCAAGCGCGTGGTGGCGTATTCGACGCTGTCGCAGCTGGGTTACATGACGGTGGCGCTCGGTGCTTCTGCGTATTCGGTCGCGGTATTCCACCTGATGACGCACGCTTTCTTCAAGGCGCTGCTGTTTCTTGCCGCCGGTTCGGTCATCATCGCCATGCACCACAACCAGGACATTCGCTACATGGGCGGCCTGAAGAAATACATGCCGATCACCTGGATTACCTCGCTGATCGGATCGTTGGCGCTGATCGGTACGCCTTTCCTGTCGGGCTTCTATTCCAAGGAAAGCATCATCGAGGCGGTCAAGCTGTCGAATCTGCCGGCTGCCGATATCGCCTACTGGGCGGTGCTGATCGGCGTCTTCGTCACCGCGTTCTACTCCTTCCGCATGTACTTCCTGGTATTTCACGGCAAGGAACGTTTCCATAACGCACACCATCATGGCGACGACAGCCACGGGCAGGATGAACATGACCATCACGGCGGCACACCCCATGAAACTCCTTGGGTCGTAACCGGCCCCTTGCTTGCGCTGGCGTTACCTTCGTTGGCGATCGGTTACATGACCATCGAGCCGATGCTGTTTGGCGACTTCTTCGGCAATGCGATTTATGTTGCCGATCGCCATCCGGTGATGGTCGAGCTCAACCAGCATTTCCATGGCGCGATGGCGATGGGCTTGCACGCCATCACCACCTTGCCGTTCTGGCTGGCGGCGGCAGGGGTGGGGCTATCGGCGTTTTTCTATCTCAAGCGCCCGGATATTCCGGCGGCGATCCAGCAGCGCTTCAGTTTCATCCACAGCATGCTCGTCAACAAATACTGGTTCGACGAACTCTACAGCTGGCTGTTTGCCGGCGGTGCGCGCTTGCTGGGCGGCGGTTTGTGGCGCGGCGGCGACCAGGCCATCATCGACGGCACGATCAACGGCACCGCGCGGCTGGTGGAGCGCGTAGCCCGGCTGCTGCGCGCCTTCCAGTCTGGCTATATTTACCACTACGCTTTTGCCATGCTGATCGGGGTGTTTGCCCTGGTGACCTGGTTTGCCCGGCTGAACTGACCCATGGATTCCATACTTTCCCTTGTCATCTGGGTGCCCATCCTTGCGGGCGTCGCCGTGCTCGCCACTGGTTCCGACAACAACGCGGTGCTGGCGCGCTGGCTTGCGCTGGCGGGTTCGCTTGCCGGATTGCTCGTTGCAATCCCGCTGGTGAGCGGATTCGACACCACGACTTCGGCGATGCAGTTCGTCGAGAACACAGCCTGGATTCCTGCGTTCAATATCCATTACCACCTGGGCGTCGACGGCATTTCCATGCCGCTGATCCTGCTCAACAGCTTCATTACCGTGCTGGTGGTCATCGCCGGCTGGCAGGTGATCCAGGACAAGGTCGCGCAATACATGGCGGCCTTCCTCATCATGTCCGGCCTCATCAACGGGGTGTTCGCCGCGCTCGACGGCATCCTGTTCTATGTCTTCTTCGAAGGCATGCTGATTCCGTTGTATCTGATCGTCGGCGTATGGGGCGGACCCAACCGCGTGTACGCCGCCTTCAAGTTCTTCCTCTACACGCTCGCCGGCTCCCTGTTGATGCTGGTGTCGATGATCTATCTGTATTTCCAGTCCGGCGGCAGTTTCGACATCCAGACCTGGCATACCACCACGCTCGGCATGACGGCGCAGACGCTGATGTTCTTCGCCTTCCTGCTGGCATTCGGCGTCAAGGTGCCGATGTGGCCGGTGCACACGTGGTTGCCTGACGCCCACGTCGAGGCGCCCACCGGCGGCTCGGTGGTGCTGGCAGCGATTACCCTGAAAGTCGGCGCCTACGGCTTCCTGCGCTTCATCTTGCCGATCCTGCCGGATGCCAGTCATGAACTCGCCTGGTTCGTCATCGCGCTGTCGCTGATCGCCGTCGCCTACATCGGCCTGGTCGCGCTGGTGCAGGCCGACATGAAAAAGCTCATCGCCTATTCGTCGATCGCGCACATGGGTTTCGTCACTCTCGGCTTCTTCATGTTCAACCCGCTCGGCCTCGAAGGCGGGCTGGTGCAGATGGTCTCGCACGGCTTCGTCTCTGCCGCCTTGTTCCTCTGCATTGGCGTGATGTACGACCGCCTGCATTCGCGGCAGATCAAGGATTACGGCGGCCTGGTCAACAGGATGCCGGTGTTCGCCGCGCTGTTCATGCTGTTTGCCATGGCCAACGCCGGCTTGCCCGCCACCAGCGGCTTCGTCGGCGAGTTCATGGTCATCATGTCGGCCACCGAGGTGAATTTCTGGTTTGCATTCGTCGCCGCCACCACGCTGATCCTCGGCGCGGGCTACACGCTGTGGATGTACAAGCGGGTGGTGTTCGGCCAGATCACCAACCCGCACGTCGAAGAACTCACGGACATCAACGCGCGTGAAATCCTGTTGCTCGGCGTGCTCGCCGTCTGCGTGCTCGGCATGGGCCTGTATCCCAAACCCTTCACCGACGTGATGCACGTCTCCGTCGTCGATCTCCTGGCGCACGTCGCCCAGAGCAAACTGCCATGAGCCTGAGTGCCTTCCTCCCCGCACTGCCCGAAATCTTCGTATTGGCGATGGTGTCGCTGATTCTGGTGATCGATGCTGCTGTCGACGACAGCAAGCGTTATCTCGCCTACGTGTTGTCGCTGGCTACCCTGGCAGGCGCTGCCTTCCTGACCGTGCGCGATCTGTCCACCATGCCGGTTCTGGCATTGAACGGCCTGTTCATCGACGATCCGCTGTCGGACGTGCTGAAGCTGTTTCTCTATCTGACCACCGCCGTGGTGCTGGTTTATTCGCGTACTTACCTGCGCGAACGCGGGCTCTACAAGGGCGAGTTTTTCGTGCTGGCGCTGTTTGCGTTGCTGGGCATGATGGTGATGGTGTCCGCCAGCCATTTCCTCACCCTCTATCTTGGCCTCGAACTGCTGTCGCTGTCGCTGTATGCCATGGTTGCATTGCAACGCGATTCCAGCGTGGCGACCGAGGCGGCGATGAAGTATTTCGTGCTCGGCGCGCTGGCGTCCGGCATGCTGCTGTACGGCATGTCAATGGTTTATGGCGTCACCGGATCACTGGCGCTGGGCGATATCGCCATCGCCCTGCAGGACGGCACCGACCTGCGTATTCCGCTGGTGTTCGGCATTGTTTTCCTGGTCGCCGGGCTGGCCTTCAAGCTGGGCGCCGTGCCGTTCCACATGTGGGTGCCCGACGTCTATCACGGCGCGCCCACGGCGATGACGCTGTTCATCGGCAGCGCGCCCAAGATCGCCGCGTTCGCTTTCGTGATCCGCATTCTCGGGCAGGGGCTGGAATCGCAGGTCGGCGAATGGCGCGACATGCTGATCATCCTGGCCGTGCTGTCGATGGCGCTCGGCAATTTCGCGGCCATCGCGCAGAGCAACCTCAAACGCATGTTTGCCTATTCGACCATTTCGCACATGGGCTTCATGCTGCTGGGCATCCTGGCGGGTACGCAGAACGGCTACGGCAGTGCGATGTTCTACGTGTTGATCTACGCGCTGATGAGCCTGGGCGGCTTCGGCATGATCCTCCTGCTGTCGCGCGCCGGTTTCGAGGCCGACCAGCTCGATGACTTCAAAGGACTCAACCGCCGCAGTCCGTGGCTGGCCTTCCTGATGCTGCTGCTGATGTTCTCCATGGCCGGCGTGCCGCCCACCGTCGGCTTTTACGCCAAGCTGTCGGTGCTGCAGGCCGTGGTTGAACTGGGGTATGTCTGGCTGGCGGTGGCGGCGGTGCTGTTCTCGCTGGTGGGGGCGTTCTACTACTTGCGCATCGTCAAGCTGATGTATTTCGATGCGCCGCACGACACCTCGCCGATCAGCCCCAGCGCGGACGCCCGCATCATCATGTCGGCCAACGGACTCGCCGTGCTGGCCATCGGCATCCTGCCGCAGCCGCTGATGGCGCTTTGCATCCACGCCATCGGCGCATCATTCTGAATCAGGCGCGGCTGAACTAAACCTGTCCGGAGCAGGTCTGCTCCGGCATCATTTGGCATTTCGGATTCACCGTGAATTTCTCGACCACCCTGCTGCTTATACTGGCCTTCATCTCCGCCAACCTGCCGTTCCTCATCGAGCGCATTTTCTTTGTCGTCCAGCCCAAGGCCGGCAGCAAGAACTTCGCCTGGCGCCTGCTCGAACTGGTGGCCATGTTCTTCATCGTTGGCGGCATTGCCTGGTTGCTGGAGAGCAAAATGGGCGAGGTGCACAAGCAGAACTGGGAGTTCTACGCGGTCAACGCTTCGCTGTTCGTGGTGTTTGCCTACCCAGGGTTTGTGTATCGTTATTTATGGCGGCGGCGCGGCGGGTAGGGGTGAGCGTGATATTGAGAAACGGGTTCCCGCGCTGAG
This sequence comes from Thiobacillus sp., assembly GCA_020057245.1. Classification (GTDB taxonomy): domain Bacteria; phylum Pseudomonadota; class Gammaproteobacteria; order Burkholderiales; family Thiobacillaceae; genus Thiobacillus. Next base: position 12,416 of record JAGVGD010000018.1, read on the forward strand.
CCTGTCGCGCACGGAGCGAGGTCAAGTCGCAAACAAATATCGGGACTTGCTGTCTTTGGCCCGATACATTGCCTGATCCGCACTTTTGATCAAGGCCTCCGCCGTGGTGCCGTCTTTCGGAAATATCGAAATCCCAATACTTGCGCTAATGCTTGGATTGATGGTGAGGTCATCGATGCTGACGTCACACGGCGTTTGAATCGAAACAATCAGCTTTTCTGCGACGGACGTGAGGTCCTGCTCGTTTTTGACCTCCGTGAGCAAGTACAAGAATTCGTCTCCCCCATGACGGCTAACCGTGTCATCGTCGCGTGTACTTTGCGTGAGTCGTGCCGCAATCGTCTTCAAGACGCTATCACCTGCGTCGTGCCCATATGTATCGTTTATTTTCTTGAAACCATCCAGGTCAATGAACATTACGGCCAAACTCCAGTTGTGCCGTTTAGCCTGCGCCAAACTATGCTCCAACCGATCATTGAACAACACGCGATTGGGCAGACCGGTCAAGGCGTCATGAACTGAGGCGTAGCGAGACGCTTCTTCCTTTTCCGTAACTGCCACCAATTGAATCTCAAGCGCATGTCGTTCATGGACCTCGTCCTTCAACGCAGCATTCACGACAGACAGTTTGTTGGCCGCATCCTGCACTTTGACTTCAATGGTTTCAGTTTTTTCGAGCGCTTTTTCGATGCCGGGCGGCGGCTGCCGAATCTCAAGTTCCTGCTTGAGAACCGCATTGACCGAAGATAGCTCCTGGGCAGCTTCATCCACCAGGCCCTTGACCTCCTTGGTTTGCCCCAGCACTTTGGTCAGAGCCTTGACCGGCTTGTTGCTACCCGGCGAATTCGCGTTTGGATTGGTTTTCATCTGTTTGCATTAAGGAGCTGGATTTTAAATTCTCGCAGCAGTCTACGCAAAGCAGATCGGCAGGTCTGTGTACCAGCGCACATAGCCAGTCAATGATCGCTGTGAGAACCGGACGGTGCGTTGTCCGGGACGAAGTATTTTGATATTGGCTGGTTAAACGTTAAAGATTGGCCACGACTTACGTGGCGCTACGCTTAAAGAAAGCAAAAGAAGAACCGTCCAGAATCAAACTCCACCGCCAGTCGTGCGCCGCGATTCAGCGCATAGTCCCACGATCCTTTGGTGGCGCAGCCTTCGTGGCATTCGCTCACTCCCGCGGGCGATTCGAGATCGCGTTCGCGGTCATACCAGCTCAACAACATGGTGCCGTCGCCTAACTGCTGCTGGGCGATGGCGTTTGCCAGTTTGAGTGCAGCATAAAAATCGAGGCCGAGTTCGGCGGTATCGAGGCGCAGGGTTTTCATGGCGAGGTGTCCGTCAGCGCTTTGAGTGAATAAAGCATATCCAGTGCCGCCTTCGGGGTGAGTGCATCGGGATCGATCTCGCGCAACTGGTCGAGCGCGGGGTGCGGCGGCGGTGCGTCGTTGGGCAGATGGGCGGCGAACAAATCGCCTTGCGGGCCGGGTTGCAGCTGGGCGTCCTCAAGTTCGCGCAGGTGACGTCGCGCCGCGGCGATTACCGGGCTGGGCACGCCGGCCAGACGGGCGACTTGGATGCCGTAACTTTGCGAGGCCGGGCCTTCTTCCACTGCGTGCAGGAACACCAGATTGGCACCGTGTTCCTTGGCGTCGAGGTGGACGTTGACGAGTTGCTTGAATTCGTTGGCCAGTTGCGTCAGCTCGAAATAATGGGTGGCGAACAGGGTGAAAGCACGTGTCGCGCTGACCAGATGCCGCGCGACCGCCCACGCCAGCGCGAGGCCGTCAAACGTCGAGGTGCCACGGCCGATTTCGTCGAGCAACACCAGACTGTTGGCGCTGGCGTTGTGCAGGATATGCGCGGTCTCGGTCATTTCGACCATGAAGGTGGAGCGCCCGCCCGCCAGGTCGTCCGATGCGCCGATGCGGGTGAAGATCTGGTCGATGTCGCCGATTTTGGCCGAGCTGGCCGGCACCCAGAGGCCGCAGCAGGCGAGCAGCGTGATCAGCGCCACCTGCCGCATGTAGGTGGATTTGCCGCCCATGTTGGGGCCGGTGATCAGCAGCATCTGGCGCGCGCGGGTGAGCTGCACGTCGTTGGGGATGAAGTGCGCGACCTGCGCTTCGACCACCGGATGGCGACCCGCGCGGATGACGATGCCGGCTTCGCTGGTGTATTCGGGGGCGTTGAGTTTGAGCGTGGCGACACGCTCGGCCTGGCTCGCCAGCACGTCCACTTCAGCCAGCGCGGCGGCCACGCCCAGCAGCGCAGACACATGCGGCGTCAGGGTTTCCAGCAGCGCCTCGAACAGCATTTTCTCGCGTGCCAGCGCGCGATCCTGAGCCGACAGCGCCTTGTCTTCAAAGGCTTTCAGCTCGGGCGTGATGTAGCGCTCGGCGTTCTTCAGCGTCTGGCGGCGGCGGTAGTCGTCGGGCACCTTGTCGGAATGTGCGCGGCTGACTTCGATATAGAAACCATGCACCCTGTTGTATTCGACTTTGAGCGTACCGATGCCCGAGCGCGCGCGTTCGCGGGTTTCCAGCTCGAGCAGGAACGCGCCAGCATCGCGCGTCAGGGCGCGCAGCTCGTCGAGGTCGGCGTCAAAGCCATCGGCGATCACGCCGCCTTCGCGCAGCAC
>JAGVGD010000031.1 GCA_020057245.1 Thiobacillus sp.
AGTCCGCTTGCTGTGCCCGCACAGCGGCGCGGCCTGCTTCGCGGGCTGCATCCCGAAGCAGCCTCGCCGCAGGCGCGAAAATAGTGTTAACAGGCCCTAGCTGACCGCCTGCTTCCGGGCTGTCAGCTTGTCGCGCGACGGGCGGTCATCAAAAACACCGGTTCCGGCCAGCTGTCCCACCAGCGTGGCATCGGCGTGCGCCTGGTCACGGCACTGGCTGATTCGTCACGTGAGACTAGAATAAAGGACAGATTTGTCCTGGAAATGCATGCCATGACCACCACGCTTCACCCGCAAGGCGTAGGCCTTGGTTCTAAAGACGCTGTCCCAAGGGATACACCTTCGGATATAGCGTCAAGAACCACGCTCACCATCGACGGCAACGAGGCCGTCGCCCGCATGGCCTACCTCGGCAACGAGGTGGTTGCGATCTACCCCATCACGCCTGCGTCGAGCATGGGCGAATGGGCCGACGAATGGGCATCACAGGGCCGGCCCAATTTGTGGGGGGCAGTGCCGACCATCATCGAAATGCAGTCGGAAGGGGGTGCCGCCGGCGCATTGCACGGCGCGCTCACGTCTGGCGCGCTGGCGACTAGCTTTACCGCCAGCCAGGGCTTGCTGTTGATGATCCCCAACCTGTACAAGATCGCCGGCGAGTTGACGCCTTTTGTGTTGCATGTGGCAGCGCGGACACTGGCGACGCACGCACTGTCGATCTTTGGCGACCACTCCGACGTCATGGCCTGCCGCGCCACCGGTTGCGCCATGCTCGCCGCAAACTCGCCGCAGGAGGCGCAGGATTTCGCAGTCATCGCGCAGGCGGCCACGCTGTCCGGGCGCATCCCGGTGATCCATTTCTTCGACGGCTTCCGTACCTCGCACGAGGTGGCGAAGATCACAGCGGTGGAAGCCGATAGCGTGCACGCCATGCTCGACGCTGATTTGATCGCGGCGCATCGCGCCCGCGCGCTGTCACCCGAGCACCCGGTGCTGCGCGGCACCTCGCAGAATCCCGATGTCTTCTTCCAGTCGCGCGAGCGCGCCAATCCTTTCTACGACGCCTTCCCGCAAATTGTGCAGGACGCGATGGACCGCTTCGGCGAATTGACCGGGCGTCATTACAAGCTATTCGAGTATGTCGGCGCGGCCGACGCCGAACGCGTCATCGTACTCATGGGGTCCGGCGCCGAGACGGTGCACGAGACGGTCGATCATCTGCTGGCCCGCGACGAAAAAGTGGGGGTGCTGAAGGTGCGGCTGTACCGGCCATTTTCGCCGACTGCATTGCTGGACGCGCTACCGCACACCGCAAGATCCATCGCCGTGCTCGACCGTTGCAAGGAGCCGGGCGCCGACGGCGAGCCACTCTACAAGGACGTGGTGACCGCACTGGCGCAGGCGGCGGCGGACGGCGCGCGCAGCATGCCGCGCGTAATTGGCGGCCGTTACGGGTTGGCGAGCAAGGAATTCACCCCCGGCATGGTGAAGGCGGTGTTCGATGAGCTGTCGTGTTCTGCGCCAAAACGTCAGTTCACCGTCGGCATCCACGACGACCTCACTCATCTGTCGCTCCCATGGGATGAGACGTTCCGCACCGACGCTTCGCACCAACTTCAGCATGCCGTGTTCTGGGGCCTCGGCGCAGACGGCACGGTGTCGGCCAACAAGAACTCGATCAAGATTCTCGGCGAAGCCACCGACCTGCAGGCGCAGGGCTATTTTGTCTACGACTCGAAGAAATCCGGTGCGGTCACGGTGTCGCACCTGCGCTTTGGCCCGGCGGCGATCCGTTCCACCTATCTGATCGAGGCGGGCATGGCCGGCTTCGTCGCCTGCCATCAGCCGGTGTTCGTCGAGCGCTATGACCTGTTGGCACATGCCGCACCCGACGGCGTGTTTCTGCTCAATACCCCGGTGCCGCCGGATCAGGTGTGGGATACCTTGCCCGAGACCCTGCGCGCGCAGATCCGCGACAAGCGCCTGCAGCTGTGGGTGATCGACGCCTACGCCGTGGCCGCCGAGGCCGGCATGGGGCGGCGCATCAATACCATCATGCAGACCTGCTTCTTCGCCATCTCCGGCATCCTGCCGAAGGACGAGGCGATCGCCGCGATCAAGCATGCGGTTGACAAGACCTACGGCAAAAAGAGCAAGCGCCTGGTGGAGCTGAATTACAAGGCGATCGATGCGACGCTGGAACATCTGCGGCAGGTGGATGTGGATCGTCATTCCGGCGAATACCCTGAAGGGCACAAGGGCCGGAATCCAGCCGAAATTGAACTGGATACCGGCGTCCGCCGGTATGACGACACAGCCATTCCCGACTTCGTGCGCGATCTCACGCTGCCGATCTTCCAGGGCCACGGCGACCGCCTGCCGGTGTCATTGCTGCCGGTGGATGGCACCTATCCGCTCGGTACCGCGCAGTTCGAAAAGCGCAACATCGCGCTGGAAATTCCGGTGTGGGAAGCGGACATTTGCACCCAGTGCGGCAAGTGCGTGTTCGTCTGCCCGCACAGCGCGATCCGCGCGCGCGCCTTCAGTGCTGACGCCGCAACCCACGCGCCGCCGACCTTCAAGCACGTGCCGGCGAAGAGCAAGGATCTGCCCGCCGGCACCCACATCAGCTATCAGGTGGCGCCGGAGGATTGCACCGGCTGTGGCGACTGCGTCGAAGCCTGCCCGATTCACGACAAGTCCAACGTCAGCCGGCGCGCGGTGAACATGGCGCCGGTCGGCCCCTTGCGCGATCAGGAGCGTGACAACTTCGCCTTCTTCCTGCGCCTGCCCGAGTTCGACCGTGGCCTGATCAAGCACGGCACCCTCCCGGGTTCGATGCTGCTCGATCCCTTGTTCGAGTTTTCCGGCGCTTGCGCCGGCTGCGGCGAAACGCCCTACATCCGCCTTGCCACGCAACTGTTCGGCGACCGCATGCTGGTCGCCAACGCCACCGGGTGCTCGTCGATCTACGGCGGCAATTTGCCCTCCACCCCCTACACGGTGAACGGCGCCGGGCGCGGACCGGCGTGGAGCAATTCGCTGTTCGAGGACAACGCCGAATTCGGCCTTGGCATGCGGCTCGCTGCCGACCAGTTGATGGCGTATGCGAAACAGCTGGTGCGTGAACAGGCGAACGACATCGGTGGCGACCTGGCCGAGGCGCTGGTCAACGCCGACCAGCGCGAGGAGGCGGGCATTGTCGAACAGCGCGGCCGTGTCGCGCTGCTGCTCGACAAACTCGCGGCCTCCCGGCATCCGCGTGCGAAGACGCTCACCAGCGTCGCCGAATGGCTGATCCGCCGCTCGGTGTGGATCATTGGCGGCGACGGCTGGGCCTACGACATCGGCTACGGCGGCCTCGACCACGTGCTCGCGTTGCCCTACGACGTCAACATCCTGGTGCTCGACACCGAGGTGTATTCCAACACCGGCGGGCAAACTTCAAAGGCGACGCCGATCGGCGCGGTCGCCAAGTTCTCCGCCGGCGGCAAGGCCACCGCGAAGAAAGACCTCGCCAAGCTCGCCAGCGACTACAGCCACGTGTATGTGGCGACGGTGGCTTACGGCGCCAAGGATACCCAGACCCTGCGCGTGTTCCACGAAGCCGAGGCCTATCCCGGCCCCTCGCTCATCATCGCCTACAGTCCGTGCATCGCCCACGGCTACGACCTGCTCTACAACCAGCGCCAGCAGGAACTGGCGGTGAAGAGCGGGCACTGGCCACTGTTCCGCTTCGACCCACGGCTGGCGGAGGCGGGCGCCAACCCTTTCAAGCTCGATTCCGCCGCGCCCAGCCAGCCGATCAAGACCTTCATGGAATCGGAAACCCGCTTCGCCATGTTGCAGCGCAGCCATCCCGAGGCCGCGCAACGTTTCCTGGACCAGGCGCAGCAGGACGCCGAGCGGCGTTTCAAGATGGTTCAGGACATGGCAGCGGCAGAGCGCAAGCCGGACAAGTGAAACAGCCCTGCGTTTACATGCTGGCGAGCCAGCGCAACGGCACGCTCTACATCGGCGTGACGTCAGATCTGGTCAAGCGGGTGTGGGAACACAAGCAGGATCTGGTCGAGGGATTTACCAAAAAGTATGGCGTGCATGATCTGGTCTGGTTTGAACAGCATGCGGACATGCTGACCGCGATTGCGCAGGAGAAGGTATTGAAGGAATGGAAACGCGCGTGGAAGCTGGAACTGATCGAGAAGATGAATCCGGAATGGAAGGATTTGTATGAAGGCCTGGTTTGACTGGATGCTGGAGAAGGCTGGGCTGCTTGAATGGCTGGACCCCGTGTCGTGGCACGGGGTGACGGTGGTGTGTATAGGCCGTCATTTTTGCCGCCTGTCGCAAGAGGCTCAGCCGGTGGCGTCCAGCCGTCATACCGGCGAAAGCCGGTATCCAGCCCATTAAAACAGCCCAGCAATTTAATTCAGGAGTCCCGCATGATCGACCTCTCCACCAACTACCTTGGCCTCAAGCTCAAGAACCCGCTGGTACCCTCAGCCTCGCCGCTGTCGAAAAACATCGACACCGCGCTGCGCCTGGAGGACGCCGGTGCCGCCGCGTTGGTGATGTATTCCCTGTTCGAGGAAGAGTTGCGGGCGGAAGACGCGATGACCGATCGCTTCCTGCTGCATTCGGGTATCGGGCATGGCGAGGCGGATGGGTTCCTGCCCGATGGCGGCGATTCTCAGGGCGGGCTGGAACGCTATCTGTCGCATCTGCATCAGCTCAAGCGGCGGCTGGAGATTCCCGTGGTCGCCAGCCTCAATGGCGTCTCCCCGTCCGGCTGGGTGGCGCTCGGGCGCGAATTGCAACAGGCCGGTGCCGATGCCCTTGAGCTCAACGTCTATCACGTTGCTGCCGACATGCAGCACGCCGGCGCCGAGGTCGAGGCCCGCTACATCGACCTGCTGACCGAACTGCGTCAGGTGGTGAGCCTGCCCATCGTGATGAAGCTGTCGCCGTACTTTTCCTCGCTGCCGCATTTCGTCCGGCAACTTGAAACGGCCGGGGCGCAGGGCGTCGCCTTGTTCAATCGCTTCTACCAGCCCGACATCGACCTCGAAGCATTACGCATGGTCGATCAACTGCATCTGTCGCATCCCGACGAGGCGCTGCTGCGCATCCGCTGGATCGCCATCCTGCATGGCCGCACCCGCCTCACGCTGGCAGCCACCGGTGGCGTTCACGGCCTGGACGAAACCCTGAAACTGCTGCTGGCCGGCGCCGACGTCGTGCATCTTGCCTCCTGCCTGCTGCAGCATGGGCCCGACAAGCTGTCCGAAATCCTGGCGTTTTTGCAGAACTGGATGGAGGCGAAGGAATACGAATCGGTTGCGCAACTGAAAGGCAGCATGAGCCAGCAAAACCTGCCCGATCCTTCGGTGCTGGCGCGTGCGAGTTATTTGCGCGTGCTGGACAGCTTTACGACGCGGCCGGGTGTGTGGTCCTGAATCTGCTTCGGCTACAGGTTCGCAGCCCCGGTTTCGCATCGGTCCGGATGGGCATGAGGAAAGTCGTTCCCCCGGGGGCAATCAAGGTTTGTGATGAACGGGCGTAGCGGGCCGCTTGGCCCAGCCTGTCGCTTGATATTGAACAAAAAAATCAGACGCGTTTTTTAGGGATGGGTTGATTGCGCCGCGGCGGGACGTACCACCATGTGGCAGCGACGACCAAGCCAAACAGGGTGTAGACCAGTGTGAATACCCAGCCAGGCGCTTCGAAGTACAGCACGTTCTGCAGCCAATACTCGATGAAGCTTCCCGAGTAGGTTGATTCCCGGGCTCTGGCGCGCAGCCACATTTCAATAGCGGTCAGTGGGCATGCTGCGCCAAGCCAGGATTGGGCGACCACCACCGTGATGGCGGACAGGTGCGCCAGACGGAACCACAGAGACCTGGCCCAGCGCCAGTCGCGCACGTTGCCCACGACAATGAAGACAAGCCCGCCCACGACAAACACGACGAAAGCGAAGTGCACAAACAGCACCGCATCGGCGAGGAGTTGATAGGGCGGGGTGACGCTCACAAGCGGTGCCTGACGTCCGGATTAACCGCGTGTCCCGTTAACCGGAATTCAATCCCGCTGCGGGTGCGCGTCACGGATGTCATGCCTGGGTCGGGATCAGGGATGATGCGCCCGCTGTGCAGTCATCAAGAACACCGGGTAGTCCCGCGTCCCGCTCTCGTGTTCCTTGGCAATATTGAACACAGTCTGAAACCGGATATCGGCAAAGCCGGCCTGCGCGGCGCGCCGGCCCAGGTCGGCCTGATCGAAGCCATGATGCACGTCGATCTCCGGGCCGTGGAAGGAGCCGTCTTCCTGATCGAGGTCGGCGACGCACAGATAACCGCCGGGCTGCAGCAGGCCGTAGAAGATGCGCAGGATCGCATCGGTGTCGGGCACATGGTGCAGCGTCATCGCGGTGACGATCAGGTCGAATTTTTCGGACGGGGCCGGGTCGCTCAGCAGATCCAGCAGCAGCGGCGTCATGTGGCGCACGCCTTGCGCGGCAATCTTCTCGCGCACCACATCGAGCATCCCGCTCGAGCTGTCCGCCAGCAGGATCGCGCCGAGTTCATCCTTGAGCGGAAACGACAGCAGGCCCGTGCCGCAGCCGTAATCAAGCGCACGCATCTGCGGATGCAGGGGCACAGCTTGCCGGATGGCCTGCGCGATTTTCAGCCCGCGCTCACGGAACACCGGGTTGTCGTCCCATTGACGGGCCTTGCTGTCGAAATGTGAAGCGTCGAGCTGGGTGGGGGGCGTGTGGGTCATGGTGAGGCGAGGTTTCAAAGGGATTGGGTTTGGTTGCGGCCCTGGGCCTTGGCCTTGTAAAGCGCCCGGTCTGCGCGGGTCTGCAAAGCCGCCAGCGAGTCATCCGGACCCCGCCATTCCGAAATGCCAATACTGACTGACCAGGCGATCGGCTGGCCTGCTTTTCCTGCCTGGTGCAGGCGGTCTGCTGTGAGCGTGGCGTGTTCGGCATCCGTGTCAGGAAGGATGGCCATGAATTCATCGCCGCCAAAACGCGTGAGCCGGTCGGTCTCCCGCAGCGCGGTTTTGGCCTTGTCGGAAAAATCGACCAGCACCTTGTCGCCCTCGAGGTGGCCGTACGTGTCGTTGATGTTCTTGAAATTGTCCAGATCGATGAGCATGATCGACAGCTTGTTGCCGTGACGTTTGGTCCAGGCAATTTCCCGCTGCAATTCTTCCATCGCCGCTTTTTTGTTGAGGCATTGCGTCAGGTCGTCGTAGCGGCTGATGAATTCCAGGTCCCGGTGCAGTTTTTCAGCTGCGAGCAAGATGAGGCTGATCGTTCCAAGCGGAATCGTGATGGAAGGAATGGCAATATAGACAAGCTGCGGAATTGAGAGGTCGAACACACCTACAGGCTGATCGAATCCCAGCATCAAGCCGCCAAGCCGGACGAGCCTGGGCACGATCAGGATAACGAGCGAAGCAACCAGGATATGGCGTCCCGTCGTTGGGGGCAGTTTCCTCAGCACAAGCATCAGCTGATCGACAATGACGGCGAGGGTGAACACACTCATCGTCGCAATCCGCATCCCGATATTCGGCTGCACGTAGCTGAACCACCCAAACAGCAAGACATAGGCAAGCACGAACAAAACCAGCGCCACCCGGTTCGACCGAGGTGGCGCCCCAGCAAACTTCCTGACGCCCTGATTCATCATCATGAAGCCGATCAGGATCATCAGATTGGCCAACACAATGCTGAATGCGTCCGGAATCACGCCCCTGGCCATGAACAGCGGCAGACTGAGTCCGATGACGAGCGCGGCCGCACTCCATTCGGTCAGGCCGCGAATGCTTTTGGGATAGGTCTTCGCAATCGTGAACAGGATCGCGCTCATGGCCAGTGCCACAAAACACGAGATCGTCAGGATTATCAGGGGGGCGTTCATGGGGGGTATGTACTGCCAGGTCGATTACAGCTTCGGAAGCAATGCGCGTCTTGGGTAAGTCGAGACAGAAAGCGTCATTATCCCGGGGAAATGCCAGCTATGTTTCGACCTGCTACTGGCGATTTGTTCCGTGATCAGAAAAATTCGGGCGTGGCTGATCCGGATTTTGCAGCACGGCTGCCCAGCGGGACAGCTTTTCTTCAAATGGCATGGCCGCATGGGCCGGGCTGGTGGACGGTAGTGTTGCGTAGCGGATGGCGCGCAGGGCGGGCGGCAAGCCGGGCAGCACCTGCCGCCGGAAGAGTTCGGCCGCCTTGCCGCCGTTGAAGCCGATCAGGCCGATGCCCGGATGGTTTGCAATGAACGCAGCCAGGTCGTTCGGCACCACGCTCGAATGCACGATCGCGGCGTCGAGGCTGCCCGGCCGTTGCGCAGAAGCGCAGACATCCCACAGCGCGATCCTATTCACGACAAGGCGTTGCGCGCGTTCCGCGTAAGGCAATTCCGGGCCGGCGTCGAACAGCCGGCCCATGATTTTCCAGAACGCATTTTGCGGCTGGGCGTAATACTGCTGCCGCTGCAGCGATACCTGTCCGGGCAGGCTGCCGAGAATCAGAATCCGCGCGTGCGCGTCGGCGATGGGTGGGAAGCCTTCAGCATGCATGGGTTCAAGCCACTTGGGTGAGCGAGTCCTGGCCGCGCTCAAAACACGTCAGCCGTACATCGACGCTGAGCGACAGCGCCGTTAACGCAGCGGCCTGTGCGCGGCCCTCGGCGCTGGCGCGGTAGAGATGCGGTGTCATGGTCAGCAGATCGGCAATCTGTTCGGCGTTCGAGAGTTCAATCGAGAAGCGGAGCGTGTCTGTCGGCAGGCGGCTGAAGCCTGTCGGGATGTGCAGCTCGGCTGTGCGTTCCGGTTTCAGGCTGGGGTAGATGATTTCGCGCAGTTCGCGCAGGTGGTCCGGCCCGGCATCGACCTGAATCAGCCGACCGCCCGGCTTCAGCACCCGTGCAAATTCGGGATACACCGGGAAGCCGAACATGCACAGCACGCGATCCAGCGTGCCCGGCAGCACCGGCAGATTGGCGTTGCTGCCCACCACCCAGTTCACTCGCCTGTCCTGTTTGGCGGCCGACAACACCGCCCACTTGGAAATATCCAGCCCCAGCAGCGCCAGGATTTGCTGATCGCCCACCGCTGCGGCCAGCTGGCGCAGGTAGTAGCCCTCGCCACAGCCGGCATCGAGACAGCTGATACTTGCGTCAGCGGGCAGATCGGCCAGCACCGCCCGGCTCACCGCAGCGGAAATCGGCTGGTAAAAGCCGGCCGTCAAAAAACGCCGCCGCGCCGCGATCATCTCCTTGCTGTCGCCCGGATCGCGCGAGCGCTTGTTTTGCACCGGCAACAGATGGGTGTAGCCCTGGCTGGCGATGTCGAAACTGTGGCCGGACGCGCAGCGCCAGGCGGAGCCATGGCAATGCAGGGGCGTGCCGTCGAGCGGGCAGGCGAGCGCCTGGAATGGGGTGATGCTCACTTCATTTCCTATGCTGGCCCCTTTAGTTCCGAATGAAGGCAATCGCTGCTGGCCTGATTTGCATGATCGCTCACACTCATCGCCCATAAAGTTGCGCCAGTAGTTGCTGGAACGCAGACTGCCGCTCCGGCGGTGTAGCGCGGACTATCCCCTGGTGCTGAAATATGTCTATCAGTTTGTAAGGCGTGACACCGGATTCGCCGACAATTTCGACATGCCCAGCGGGAACTTCGACGTCAGTGGTTCGGGGTGCAAGTGTCACCAGTGGATACCGCTGTTCGTCCAGGCTGAAAATATAGTCGTCTTCGATGCATTGGCCGGCATCGTCGCGACGACGGCACGTGCCACGCTCGTCGGTAACAACCTTGAGATGGCTGCGCACCTGCGGGATCAACCTGCCCGGATGCTGGATGAAATCCGAGGAAGACGTGATCTCATACCAGTTATCACCACTGATGAGCCAGCAGGCCAGGTCATTGAGGCCGATCGTGGCGATGCGCAGCGCCGGGGCCGCGCACATCCGTGCAGCAGCGATGCCGGAAAACGGCGCCGAGACCGTGACCAGACGCAGATCGATTTGCGTGTTACGCAACGGGTTGGGGGCGTTTTCGATGAGCGCCTTACGGGCAACGAGGCCACCCATGCTGTGGCCAATTACCGTAATTTTCGGCGTGTCGAGATGCTGCGCAAGCGTATCAACAGTGTGAGCCAGCTGGCCAGAACTCACCATGAGGCTATCGCGATCATCGTATTCGAAACAAGCAGATTGCTGGCCATGAAAGGCGAGCACCTCAGCCAGCGCGTGAAATTTTCCAGTCGAGCCGTTGCAACCATGTACCAGTATGTTGATCGGCTGGCTCGGATCGATTTGCAGCGTACGCACCGTCCCATCGTTGCAAGGACGAAGCCCGTCAACGCTCACCAGCCGTTGAGCGGAGAGCAGGCGTCCCGGATCTGCGACCTCGATGGCATCAGGGCGAGGGTGGGTTGCGCAGCCACCCAAGGTGACGGCCAGCAACAGCAGTGCAAGATTCGGCGTCATCGACATCAATCCAATTCAACGACAATTGTCCAAGCGTTCGGACTTGATCGTTCAGGCTAGCACAGCAACTTGATAACGGATTTACGCCTGAGTTTGCAAGGCTGCCTGCATCGCCTGCTCGCTCACCGGGTATTGCAACACGGCATGGATGGGAAACAGCTCCAGCAGCTTGCCGATATGGGGCTCTTCACGGGGATGCATGAACACGATCAGCTTCGCCTGCGGCGCAAAGCGCTGCAGGGTCCGGATCGTGACGTCCAGGTTCGAGACATTTGCGCCGGCGTAGTTGTTGCCCCAGCCGTAGACGAATTCCCCGACGAAGAAATCCGGCGGCTGCTTCTGCAACGCCCGATGGAGATTGCGGGCTGTGTCGAAGCGCTCCGCCACGATGCCCAGCTTCTGGTACAGCGCACTGAAGTCGGGCGGGAAGGGGGATTCGATCAGGGAGAAAAGTGTTGGCATGCTGCGGGCGTTTACATCGGAACGCGTTGATTATCGTCCTGACAGGCTCGCGCAGGAAATGGGGCATGCGCTTTTATTTCGGATGCGGCTCTCTTCAGTTTGTAATGCTTCAGTCGTAATTCAGGTCACCGCCTCTGCTGTTTGATAGCCATTGCGCACGCCTTGCATGCATGTTCGGGCAGCGAGACGGGCAAGAACCAACAGCGTAGCCAGACAGAGCAAACAATTAAACAAACCAAGAAAGCGCCATCAGTCATGACTATTCGATCCAATAAACCCGCACGAAACACAGCAAGGGCGCTCACGCTCGCATGCATGGGGGCCGCTCTGGGCCTGGCCGGTTCCGCGCACGCGGTGAGTTACACCGTTGCAGGCATCACGGTTTCCTCGTCTGATGCGGGCTTTTCGCAGCAGACGGCCAATACCTTCTATTTCCCGACGGGTGCAGGCATCACGACCTTCACGTTCTCGGACGGCCGGGGCTTCACCCTCACCAGCGACGAGCAGTGGGGGAGTAGCCCATCTGAAAACATTGCAGGCATCCCCGCTGCGGGCAATGTCATCAACGCGATTGCCGGCGTCGGGTTTCTATCGACCATCACCCTGCGCGATGCGCTGAGCGGCGCGATCCTGGTATCGGACGGGTACAACAACTTGAATGGCTCGATTAGCGCGCCGGCGCTTTCCCTGAGCTACCTGAACGGGACGCTGACGGCCTATGCCGTCGGGGATGTTCAGCAAATCAATGCCGACGGCAGCTTTTCCTATTTTTTCCAGGACGCGCCTATCCTGATCGGCAACTATCTTCTGTTCTTTGCGGGCCCTTTGGCCGCCGACACCCAGGCATCGCTGCAGCTGACCGGGCAACGCCTGCGCAGCGTATTCGACACCGCCATCAATTCAACGAACTTCGCCAACATGAACACCTATGATTGCGATGTGTTCGGCGAGAACGGCTGGTGTGTTTCGGGCGGCGTACGGTATACCAACGTCAACAGCCCCGATTCAGAAACGACGAGCGCGGTGTTGGTGGCCGGCTACAGGATTTCGCCGCAATTCCGCATCGGGGGCTTTCTCGATCAGGGCTTGAATCACGACATGCCCGCGGGCATCAACATGCACAACAAGATTCCCCTGCTCGGCATGTTCGGCGTGTGGAACCAGAACGCTGACGAGTTGGGTTGGCAGGTCAAGCTGGCGAATGCCTATCAGGTCAAGGATGTCGACATCACCCGGGAAGTCGTCGGGACATCCGAAGCGGGCACGGGATCGGCCGACCTGACCACGGAAAGCTACGTGGGGGTGGCGAGCTACACACTCATGTACGGCGAGCAGACGCTGATCCGCCCGTATCTGGCGTTGCGGTATACCAAGATCGAGCAGGAAGGCTATACCGAAACCGGTGTGACGACGCCCCTGACCTTTGCCCCGCTGACGGACCGTTCGACCACGGCCTTGCTTGGCGTGAAACTGGAACAGGCCCTCACCCCCCAGACCACCTTGAAGGCGAGCCTGGGTATCGAGCACGACCTCGATCGCGATGTCGATACTTATTCAGCCACCGGCGTCAGCGGGCTCACCTCGGAAAGCTTCAGCAATAACCTCGATAAAACCCGCCCGGTTGCCGCGCTCGGCGTCGACTATGCGGTATCCCGGACGCAGGTGGTGACGGCCGATCTCTTCTATCAGCAACAGCCGTTCGAGAGCACCGGTTCGACCACCTTTTATCTCAATTACACGGTCGGTTTTTAAGTACTGAAGAGATAGGAGGCTGAAGGGGCCAGGGGCACAAAGCCTAAACCGCCAAACTACGGCAGCATGCTGGCTAAACGAAAACCGATGCCATTGCTACGGTCCGTGGTCCCGAACCTGAGGCGATTGGCCGCGCGTGCGCTCCATGGACCGTAGCCCCACGAACCGCCACGTAGCACGCGCTTCGCGGTATCCCCTGCCCATGCATTGCCATCCGCCGACGCACCGGCATAGCTATTGTGATAGCTATCCTCTACCCATTCCCACACGTTGCCACTCATGTCATACAAACCAAAAGAGTTGGCTTGCTTCTGGCCAACAGCGTGGGGCTTGTAGCCGCTATTACTCTTGTACCAGGCCACGCTATCAATGCTGTCGTTGCCGCAGTATTGATGTGCGCCGCCGGCACGGCAGGCGTATTCCCACTCCGCTTCGCTCGGCAGCCGATACTGCTTTCCAGTCTTGGCGTTGAGCTTTTGCAGGAAGGTTTGAATATCATCCCAGCTGACATTCTCCACCGGGCAGTCGGAGCCGCAATTTGAAAAGTAGCTGGGATTGCTGCCCATCACAGCTTGCCACTGGCCTTGCGTGATTTCGGTTTTGCTCAGGGCGAAGTTCCGAAGCGTGACAGAATGGATGGGTTTTTCGTCAGAGTCACCAACATGTGACCCCATCCGCAAGCCCCCTGCTGGGATCGCCACCATTGTTTCAGCTATTTCAGCACTGATTCGTGCATCGCGCTTTGCGACTTCCGCTCGCCCTGCCGCAGTCAACTGCGGGGTCAGCACAGCCTCGACCATCGTCATCACTCCATCGCCCATGTGGATGGTCTGCTCGAACGCGCGCTCGTGGGCAGCATCTACCGATTTAAACACCCGTAGCATGTGCGTCCCTTCCGGGATGGTGATGTCCACGGGACATTCGCCCTTGAGCTTGCCGTTGATTTGCACCTCCGCGCCAATATCTTCACCGTCACAGGTGACGCGCAGCCCGGACGCATGGACGCTTGTTGTGGCCGCAACGGTCCATGCAAACAGGATGAAAAGAGGCAGCGCTTGGGTTTTCATTTTTTCTCCATCAATACAGGGAGCCAGTAGTGTCCGGTAAATTCAGTCACGCCGACCGCAGTATATTTAGGTTCGGGCACCAGACCCCACTGATTGCCGCACCGCCCCCGTATCAAAGAGGCCAAGCTCACAATAAAATCCCCCATCTGATTCCGTGAAGTAAACCCCCGGCTTTGCCGGGGGACTCCGAAAGGTTTGACCTATACGACGGTGAAGTCAAAAGGGTTAGCTCAGTCTGTCCCTTATTGTTCTGACCCCTTTGGTTTTGTAGCGATCGCCTGACGGGTAAATGATCCTGCCGCGCCGGGCATTTAGCAGCCTGCTTGCCTGGCCAGCGCGTTGCGCATGCCATCAGACCAGTCCGAAACGAACACCTCGATCGACTCGGCGAATTCAGGATCGGGTTGCGTCTTGTCGATCGTACAGTGAACAATCAGCGCCTCATTCGCCTCATCTGCGGTGATCGTCCATGTCAGGGCATGCGGGCAGTCGAGCAGCGCATAACGGACACCTTTCCGAATCTCGTCGCGCCGCAGACTGAACGCGCCCCAGAGGCAGTAGATATTGCCGGCGTTGTCGCTGTCCGACGTGGCCGAGCTGATGGAGGCGCACAGACTTGGCAGGTTGTCGATGGTCAGGAGATTCTTGAGCGCAGGGATGTCGAGGTGGGGGTGTTGGATTTCGCTAAAAAATTCCATGCGTATTCTCTTTAGAACGTGTGAGCTGAAAGCCGAAGTCGGGGTTTGCTATTGCCCCCCGTTGCTGTGCTTGCTCAGGCGAACTTGAGTATCAACGAAAGTATCTACGACTTTCGAATTCACCCACCAGAGGTTTTATAAAACAATGCGAAGCTGACCCCTTTGGACTTACGCGGATCGCGCGTCGCGTAACAGACGGGAATACCTGCATGGACGATAGGACGGGGACGCCAGTTTGAATGGATACGATCGAATATGACGGTGCCCTTGCGAGTACCTAACAGAATCATGTCAGACATCGGTTTGCCCTCATCTATTTATACGTCGACTCGTGAACTCGTTGCGGGAATCAAAGGGGGTAGCAAAAATAATCGTGTCTGACCCCATTTGTTCAAGAGGTCGGAAACCGAAGGGGCCAGGGTCGAATGATTGTCGTGGTGACAATCAATTTGGGCCTGGCACCTTTGATTTTTTATTTGGTTCTTAGATTGCAATCCGAGCATCCGTCCCTGCATGTTCGCGTAACAAATATAACAACCCACCCCCATCAATAAGCTCGATAGGCTTGTCCTTTGAGAAGTTGTATGCATCCGGGCCATAGCCGCTGGTGCAGACCAGAATACCTTTGTTGGCGCCTTCATTAAGCATTGTCCCGTAGAGGTCGCGAACGGCACTGACGCCAACAGTGTCACGATAACGTTTGGCCTGAATGATGACCTTACCCCCAAGTACAGGGCGAGTGTCGAAGGCCACAGCATCTACTCCGCCATCTCGCGAGCTTCGAGTAAGCTTTGTATCGAGGCCCATCTTGGAGAATAGATTTGATACAAGAACTTCGAATTCACTTGGTGTGAGATCCAACAGGTTAGGCCGCGACTCCAGGCCCGACAAAGCATCACCTTGTTCGATGAAACGCTTGTCGATCATGTTGAACTCGATTATGGGCTTGATTGCCTGTAGTTCGTCCGGCCGATTCGAAACCTGTGCACCCAGATTGCGGAGGCATACTACCTTGTCAACCCTATCAAGCCTAAGCGTTAGGAAATCAACCTTACTCACACGCACAGAGACGACTGGCACCCTAATCTCGCGGCCGCTTGCAGGATCATGGGTATCGATTACACCGTTGAAGATAATCATGGTTAGAGCTTCGGCCTGATCCGCCTCGAACAACTCGTGTAAGGTCCGAAGCGTGATTGAGGCCACGATGTCTTGATAGAGCTGCTTGATTTCTGTGGACTTCCTAGCCTTGGACTCGATCAAGTCTTTTGTTTTGATGTATCGATAGTCGGATTCGGATGGAATCACTGATACTTCAGGTAGATCGTATTCAATTGCCAGCTCGCCAGATTCCGCGTTGTATGCGATGCGGAAGCGCTGCGGAAATCCCTCTGTAGGGTATTCAGAACGAGTTAGTACCATTTCGTTGTATGCGACGACGGCATCGACTTCCCTTGTGAGATAGGCCTGTCGAAAACTGTCCACTTCATCATTGCGGCGCTGAACCTCGTTCTCGTAAGCGGTTCGCCGCTGATCGTATTCCTTTTTCAGTTTCAAGAACTCAGTCCGTTTCGCTGTCTCAACCCGGGTGAATTCCTCAACTGCCTTTTTATGATCATTCCCTGCTTGCGCTATAGCCAAGGCGTGTTTCTTTTCAGCACCTGGGAAAAATTTGCCCAATCCTTTTGGAGGGGGAACGATACGTGCACGTGGCTGCACCCCTGGGGCTAGTTCTGGTGGGGGTGTGAACGGTTCAAAAGGGTGAGCTAGCCGCAGAGTGTCAAAATTGATGCAGTCGTCATGGCTTAGCGTATGCGCAAGAATGTTCTGCAAAGCGTCAAGGCGGTCCAGAAGCTCAGCATTCAGGTCATCGACTTCGCTTTGCCTGTCCTCGATGTACTGAGCCTTGGCTAGCTTTTGAGTTTCACGATCTTCGCGTGCCATTTGCGCTATCGCCATCCGTTCTTGCCGCTCTAATTGACGTAACTGAGTCAGCTGTGTCCGGATTCCCCTCTGTCGTTCCCGCTCAGCTGCAGCAGCTGCGCGTGCTGTTGCGCGCAAGAAGCCTTCCAAGCCACTTCGTCTTCCCATCTCTCCCCCCTTGTTTTATCGGGACCCTATTGTTTTTAAGGTATTTCTCTAATCGCTATCGAGAATAAACGATCTGGGCCGAACCAGAAACCACAGAGTTGATCACTGTTTCGCGTGTTGAAAGAAGCGACGGGGTGAATCCATACTGGAATCACCCCGTCAAATAGAAATTACAGATTCAAGACCCGTCGTGTTTCAACAAGCTCAACACGAACGGCCGTTCTAGCGTTATCAGCTCGGCAGCATCGTCAACAACCCATTCAACCGCCGCACAAAACTCGCCGGATCGTCGAGCTGTCCGCCCTCCGCCAGCAGGGCCTGCTCGAACAGCAGGTTGGCCCAGTCGGCAAAACGCGCGTCGTCGGTTTCGCTATTCAGTCGCGTGACCAGTGCGTGTGACGGGTTGATTTCCAGCGTGGGCTTCACGGTGGGCGCGGACTGCCCGGCGGCCTTGAGCAGGCGTTCGAGGTTGGCGCTCATGTCGGCTTCGCCGGTGACGAGACAGGCGGGCGAGTCGGTGAGGCGGTGGGTGATGCGCACCGCCTTGACGCGTTCGCCGAGCGCGCTCTGGACGCGCTCGACCAGCGGGCGCAAGTTGTCTTCGGCTTCCTTCTGCGCGGTTTTCTCGGCTTCGTCTTCCAGCGCGCCCAGGTCGAGGCCGCCCTTGGCGATGGACTTGAGCGGTTTGCCTTCGAACTCGTTGAGGTTGCTGCTCAGCCATTCGTCGACGCGGTCGGACAGCAGCAGGACTTCGATGCCTTTCTTGCGGAAGATTTCGAGGTGCGGGCTGTGCTGGGCGGCGGCGAAGCTGTCGGCGGTGATGTAGTAGATCGCTTCCTGGCCTTCTTTCATGCGGCCGACGTAGTCCTTGAGCGAAACGATCTGCGCGTCGCTATCGGTGTGGGTGGAGGCAAAGCGCAGCAGGCCGGCGATGCGGTCCTTGTTGGCGTAGTCCTCGCCGGGGCCTTCCTTCATCACCTTGCCGAAGGCTTTCCAGAATTCGGCGTATTTTTCCGGCTGGTTGTCGGCCAGGTCTTCCAGCAGGCCCAGCACTTTTTTCACAGAGCCGGCCTTGATGGATTCGATGTCGCGGCTGTGCTGCAGGATCTCGCGCGAGACGTTGAGCGGCAGGTCGGCCGAGTCGATCACGCCGCGCACGAAGCGCAGGTATTGCGGCATCAGCTGTTCGGCGTCGTCCATGATGAACACGCGGCGCACATAGAGCTTGATGCCGTGGCGGTGTTCGCGGTCGTACAGGTCGAACGGCGCGCGCGCCGGCAGATACAGCAGCGAGATGTATTCCTGCTTGCCTTCCACCCGGTTGTGCGACCACGCCAGCGGCGCTTCGGAATCATGGGCGACGTGCTTGTAGAACTCGCGGTATTCGTCTTCCTCGATGTCCTTCTTGGCGCGCGCCCACAGGGCCGAGGCGCGGTTGACGGTTTCGTCATCGTCGGTGGGGGCCTCGACGCCGTCTTTCCATTCCGTTTTCTTCATCACGATGGGCAGGGTGATGTGGTCGGAATAGGTGCGGATGACGGACTTGATCTTCCAGTCGGAGAGGAACTCGTCTTCGTTTTCACGCAGGTGCAGCACGATCTCGGTGCCGCGCGCAGGCTTTTCAACGGTTTCCAGGGTGTAGTCGCCGGCGCCTTCGGATTCCCAGCGCACGCCGTGTTCGGTGGTGAGACCGGCGCGGCGGGTGGTGAGCGTCACGCGGTCGGCGACGATGAAGGCGGAGTAGAAGCCAACGCCGAACTTGCCGATCAGCGCGGCGTCCTTTTTCTGGTCGCCAGACAGCTGCGAGAAGAATTCGTGGGTGCCGGATTTGGCAATGGTACCAATGTGGTCGATGACTTCCTGGCGGCTCATGCCGATGCCGTTGTCGCTGATGGTCAGCGTGCGCGCCTCGCGGTCGAAGGCGACGCGGATTTTCAGCTCGGAGTCGCCTTCAAACAGCGCGTGGTCGGACAGCGCTTCGAAGCGCAGCTTGTCGGCGGCGTCGGAGGCGTTGGAAATCAGTTCGCGCAGGAAAATGTCCTTGTTGGAATACAAGGAATGGATCATCAACTGCAGCAGTTGTTTGACTTCGGCCTGAAAGCCCAGGGTTTCTTTGGTGGTGGCGGACATGCCCTCATTCTCCATCTTTGGTTGAAACGATGGGACGGCATATTGGGGCAAGGGGCGTGGATTTCAAGCCCTGCCTGGATCACGGTTTTCTTGTCGAATGATCTATAAATAGAAGCCCGTTATTGGGTATCCGGAAGTGCCGGATCGAGGGGCTAAGGAGGTCCAACATGGCACGCAAATTTATCGATTGCCGGGAATATCCGAGTGAAATGAACTGCACGGTATTCATGTCGGCAGACCGCGAAGATGAACTGCTGGAAGCGGCCGTTCAGCATGCCGTGGCCGTTCACGGCCACACCGACACGCCTGAACTGCGCGAAACGCTGCGCTCGATGTTCAAGGAAGAGCTCAAAAAAGCAGCCTGACCCTTTCGCCATCGGGCGGAGGAGATCACCCGGCGGTTTGCAGTCTGTTGCAGCGTGCCGGGGAGCGGGGCGGATTGCAGATTCCGCCCCGGGCGGTGTCTTTGCCTGGAGGCAGGACCAACCGTTCTCAGGCCTGCGCGGTTTCCAGGCGAAACGGCCGCAAATGGCCGACGAACTGTTCGGTGGCGGCGCGCCAGGAGAACTTTTCGGCGTGGGCGCGGGCGTGGCTGCGTTCGATGTCGAGCGCGGCGAGGCAGGCGGTGCGCAGGTCGTCGTGCATGACGCCGGCGGTCGAGTTGCCGAGTACGTCGATCGGCCCGCTGACCGGGTAGGCGGCGACCGGCAGGCCGCAGGCCATGGCTTCCAGCAGGACCAGGCCGAAGGTGTCGGTTTTGCTGGGAAACACGAAGACGTCGGCGGCGGCATAGATTTCGGCCAGTTCGGGCTGTTTCATCACGCCGAGGTAGTGGGCGTCGGGATACTGCGCGCGCAGGCCTGCCAGCGCCGGGCCGTCGCCAACCACCCATTTGGAGCCGGGCAGGTCGAGCTTGAGGAAGGCTTCGACGTTCTTCTCGACCGCCACCCGGCCGACATACAGAAAGATCGGGTGTTCGCTGTCCAGCCGATGCGAGGTTTGCTGCCGGAACACGTCGAGATCGACCCCGCGCGACCACAGCACCACGTTGTCGAAGCCGAAGGTTTCGAGGTCGGTCTTGACCGCCTGGGTGGGCGTCATCACCGCGCTGGCGGGGCCGTGAAACCAGCGCAGAAAGTGGTAGGTCCAGGCCAGCGGAATGCCGGTGCGGGCTTTGACATATTCGGGAAAACGCGTGTGGTAGGCGGTGGTGAAAAGCAGGCCGTTGCGGATGGCGTAGCGGCGCGCGGCGAGGCCGAGCGGCCCCTCGGTGGCGATGTGCAGGGCGTGCGGATCGTAGTCGCGGATGCGCCGCTGCACCGCGTTGCCGGCCAGCACCGACAGGCGGATGTCGGGATAGGTGGGGCAGGGCAGGGTGCGGAATTCGAGCGGGGTGAGGATGTCCACCTGATGCCCCATGGCTTCCATTTCGCGACGCGTGGTGGTGAGCGTGCGCACCACGCCGTTGACCTGGGGTGACCAGGCGTCGGTCACGATCATGACTTTCATGGCATCTCCAGAATGGGGGCGATGGCTTGGGCGGGCACTCTGGATGTGTCCAGGCAGTGCGTCCAGTGGATGATTTCGAGCGTGCCGTCGGCGGTTTCGGCCAGCGCGGTGAGGCTTTCCACCCAGTCGCCGTCGTTGCAGTACATCAGACCATCGAGCATGCGGATCTCGGCCTTGTGGATGTGGCCGCAGATGACGCCGTCGCAGTCGCGCCGGCGCGCTTCGTCAGTCATCACTTTTTCGAACGCGGTGATGAAGCTGACCGCATTCTTGACCTTGTGCTTGATGTATTGCGACAGCGACCAGTAGGGATAGCCCATGCGCGTGCGCAAGCCGTTAAACCAGCGGTTGAGCGCGAGGATCAGGGTGTAACCCGAATCGCCCAGATAGGCCAGCCAGCGCGCATGCTGCATCACGCCGTCGAACAGGTCGCCGTGGGTGACCAGAAAACGCCGGCCGTCGGCGGTGACGTGGATCACTTCGTCGGCCACCTCGATGTCGCCAAACGCCAGCCCCATGAACTGGCGCGCCATCGAGTCGTGGTTGCCCGGCACGTAGATCACCCGGGTGCCCTTGCGCGCCTTGCGCAGCAGCTTCTGCACCACGTCGTTGTGCGCGCGCGGCCAGTACCAGCCTTTGCGCAGCTGCCAGCCGTCGATGATGTCGCCCACCAGGTAGAGGGTGTCGGATTCGTTGTGCTTGAGGAAATCAAGCAGGTAGCGCGCCTGGCAGCCGGCGGTGCCGAGGTGGATGTCGGAGATCCACAGCGTGCGGTAGTGGCGGGCGGGACTTTCGGCTGCGGGTTGGTCGGGCGGGGAAGCGGAGAGGCTGGGAGAGCGGGGCGGCGTATCCACGGGACCTTGAGGCAAGGCATCCGGGCGTGCGCGGAGCAGATTCGTGACGCGATTCAGCATGCCGACATGAAGCCACGCCCAGATGACAGCGGCGTGGCAGCCCGGTGAAGCTTTGTTGACGCGTTCAGCCCCGCGCGGGACGGGTGGATCTCAGCGCGAAATCAGTTCCAGCAGTGCGGTTTGCGCTTGGTAGGCCTTGGCGCGGCCGGGCTTCTTGCAGCGGTAGGTGCCGTCGGATTGCATTTCCCAGGCTTGCACGTTGTCGCGCAGATAGGGTTTGAGGCCTTCGGCGATGACGCGCTTCTTGAGCTTGGGGCTGAGGATCGGGAAGCCGGTTTCGATGCGGCGGAAGAAGTTGCGGTCCATCCAGTCGGCGGACGACAGGTAGACCAGTTCGTCGCCGTCGTTCCGGAAGTAGAAGATCCGCGTGTGTTCGAGGAAGCGGCCGACGATGGAGCGCACCCGGATGTTCTCCGACAGCCCGGCGATGCCGGGGCGCAGCGCGCACACGCCGCGGATGATGAGGTCGATTTTGACGCCGGCCTGCGAGGCGGCGTAGAGGGCGGCGATCACCTGCGGCTCCAGCAGTGCGTTCATCTTGGCGACGATGGCGGCAGGCTTGCCGGCGATGGCGAGATTGGTTTCGTGCTGGATCGCAGCGATGACTTCGCTGTGCAGGGTGAACGGCGCCTGCCACAGGCGCTTCAGCTTGCCGGCCTTGCCGAGGCCGGTGATCTGGGTGAACAGGCTGTTGGCGTCGGCGGTGATGGCGTCGTCGCAGGTCATCAGCCCGAAGTCGGTGTACATGCGGGCAGTGCGCGCGTGGTAGTTGCCGGTGCCGAGGTGGGCGTAGCGCTTGAGCTGGCCGTCTTCGCGGCGGATCACCAGGGCCAGCTTGGCATGGGTCTTGTGGCCGAGCACGCCGTAAATGACGTGTGCGCCGACTTCTTCCAGCCGCGACGCCCAGTTGATGTTGGCCTCTTCGTCGAAGCGTGCCATCAGTTCCACCACCACGGTGACTTCCTTGCCCGACTGCGCCGCGCGGATCAGCGCCATCATCAGCTGCGAATCGGTGCCGGTGCGGTAGACCGTCTGGCGGATGGCGACCACGTTGGGGTCGGCCGCGGCCTGCTCGATGAAGCTGATCACCGGCTGGAAGGACTCGAAGGGATGGTGCAGCAGGATGTCGCCCTTGCGGATCTGGGCAAAGATGTCTTCCTGCTTGGCCAAGCGCGCAGGCAGGGCCGGGGTGAAGGGTGTGTACTTGAGTTCGGGACGGTCGACCCAGTCGGGCACCTGCATCAGGCGCACCAGATTGACCGGGCCGTTGACCTGGTAGAGGTCGTCGCGCTCGAGTTCGAACTGTTCGAGCAGGAAGGCCGCCATCGATTCCGAGCAGTTGTCCGCCACTTCCAGCCGCACCGCCGCGCCGAAATGGCGCTGCGGCAGTTCGCCCTGCAGCGACTGGCGCAGGTTCTTGGTTTCCTCGTCGTCGACGAACAGGCCTGAATTGCGGGTGACGCGAAACTGGTAGCAGCCTTCCACCGTCATCCCGGTGAAGAGTTCGTCTACGTGGGCGTGCAGGATCGACGACAGGAACACGAAGCCGTATTCGCAGCCGGCGATTTCTTCCGGCATGCGGATGAAGCGCGGCAGCGCGCGCGGCGCCTGGACCACGGCAGCGCCGGAACTGCGGCCGAAAGCGTCGCGGCCGGACAGTTCGACGGCAAAATTCAGGCTCTTGTTGAGCACGCGCGGAAAGGGGTGCGAGGGATCGAGCCCCACCGGGGTGAGCACCGGCATCAATTCGCGCAGAAAGTATTCGCGGATCCACGCCGCCTGGGCTTCGGTCCAGTGGGTGCGGCGGAAGAAGTGGATGTCGCGTTTGGCCAGTGCGGGGATCACGCTGCGGTTGAGCAGTTCGTATTGCTTGGCGACCAGTTCGTGCGCCATGGCAGATATGGCGCGGTATTGCTGCAGCGGGGTGAGCCCGTCGTCCGAGCGCTGGGTGGTGTTGGCGCGGATCTGCTCCTTGAGCCCGGCCATCCGCACTTCGAAGAACTCGTCCATGTTGCTGGACACGATGCAGAGGAACTTCAGTCTTTCCAGCAGCGGCACATCGGAATCCTCGGCCTGCGCCAGCACGCGGCGATGAAAAGCGAGAATGCCGAGTTCGCGGTTGATCAGGGTGTCGGGACTGGGAAGGTTCATGGTCTAGTATCCGAAGGGGTCTCGCATGATAAACGGCTGCTCGATAGTGAATATGACAATTCTATGAATACATCTCATCCGCTGGAAGTCGAACTCAAGCTGGCGTTGCCGCCGCCGCAGGTCGTCGCATTTACCCGGATGATGGCGCGGCGGCGTATCGCGCCCGAGCAGCAAAGCCTGCTGACCCGATATTTCGACACGCCCGAGTTTTCCTTGAGCCGGCAGGGGATCGCTTTGCGGGTGCGGCGCATCGGCCGCCGCTGGGTGCAGACGCTGAAGTCCGAGGGCGAG
Organism: Thiobacillus sp.; assembly: GCA_020057245.1. Lineage (GTDB taxonomy): Bacteria > Pseudomonadota > Gammaproteobacteria > Burkholderiales > Thiobacillaceae > Thiobacillus. The sequence continues at coordinate 23,574 of JAGVGD010000031.1, forward strand.
CGCCACGGCGGATTGTCGCGCCGCGCCGAATACGAGGTGCCGATCAGCGGCCGTACGCCGGACTGGAGCCGGTTTCCGCCCGAGGCGCAGGCCTGGGTAGCGAAGGCCGTGCGGGCGCGGCTGGTGCCGGTGTTCGAAACCGAGTTCAAGCGCACCGCCTGGTTGCTGGCGGGCGAGCAGGGCGCGGCGATCGAAGTGGCGCTGGATGTGGGCGAAGTGCGTACCCCAAAGAGCCGCCACGCTGATGCGCAGTGCCAGCCGATTTGCGAAATCGAGCTGGAACTGAAAAGCGGCCAGCCGGATGAGCTGTTCACGCTGGCGCTGGACTGGGCGTCGCAGCTGGATATCCTGCCGCTGGATATCAGCAAGGCCGATCGCGGCGTGCACCTGGCGCTGCGCCAGCCGCTGGAACCCGTGAAGGCGCTGCCGCTGACGCTCGACAAGACCCTGAGTGTCGAGGACGGTTTTGCCGCGGTTTGCCAGGACTGTCTGGCGCAGTTTCAGGCCAACCTGCCGGGCGTGCTGGAGGGCGACGATATCGAATACGTCCATCAGGCGCGGGTGGCGCTGCGGCGGCTGCGCGCTGCGCTGCGCTTGTTTCGCCGGGTGTGTGCGGTGCCGCCCGACTTGCTGGCGCAACTGCGCGAACTGGCGGGCGCGCTCGGCCCCGCGCGCGACTGGGATGTGCTGGTGAGCGAAACGCTGCCGCCGGTGGCCGCGCATTTTCCGGATGCGGCAGCCTGGCAGCTGGGAATGAGTAGGTTGGAGGCGCAGCGCGCCGGGGTACGCGCCAGCATGCGGACGCAGCTGCTGCAGGCGCATCCGGGCGCCTGGCTGCTGGCGTTTCAGCGCTGGCTGCTGCAG
>JAGVGD010000022.1 GCA_020057245.1 Thiobacillus sp.
GCCCGCCGCTGCGGCGCCGGCGGCGGACGCAGCGCCCGCTGCTGACGCCGACGCGATCAGCAAAGGCGTTTCAGGTCTGAACTAATCGGGTGGGCGCGGCGACAAGCCGCGCCCATTTTCGTTATGTCCCCCATATTCGTCCGCAGCCTGCCGTTCGGGCTGTATATCGCGCTGCTTGCGCTGGAAGGGCTGTTGCCCGACTGGGCGCCCGGCTTCGACGTGCGCTGGCTGTATCCGGTGAAAGCCGTGCTGGTTGCGCTGGCGCTGGCCGTGTTGTGGCGCCACTACACCGAACTGAAATCGCGCCTGCCATTCAAGCACGTGTTGCTGTCGCTGGCCGTCGGCATCGTGGTGCTGGTGTTGTGGGTCAATCTCGACGCCGGCTGGATGCTGATGGGCGAGATGGGCAAGGGCTACAACCCCACCGATGCCAATGGCCAGATCGACTGGCTGCTGGTTGCGTTCCGCATTGCGGGTGCGGCCCTGGTCGTGCCGCTGATGGAAGAGTTGTTCTGGCGCTCGTTCCTGCAGCGCTGGGTGCAGCAGCCCGACTTCATGACCCTCAACCCGGCGCAGATCGGCCTCAAGGCTTTGTTCATCGCCAGTGCACTGTTTGCGGTCGAGCACCTGCAATGGCTGGCCGGCCTGATTGCGGGTCTGGCCTATGGCTGGCTCTATATCCGCACGCGCAACCTGTGGGCGCCGATCATTGCGCATGCCGTCACCAACGGCATGCTGGGCGCGTACGTGGTGGCGACGGGCCACTGGAGGTTTTGGTGAAGTGGCTGCTGGCCGGCGTGATGATGGTGCTGGCGCTGCCAAGCATGGCCAAGGAGGGCGACACCTTCCGGCCGTATGTTTCGTATACGCGGTATTACGACAGCAACCTGTTTCGCCTGACCGAGGGTGAAACCACCTTTGTCGTGCAAGACGGAACAATTGTGCCCATTACGCTCGATTCGGCATCAGACCAGTACGGCATATTGGGGATCGGGCTCGATGTGGACTGGAAATTCGAGCGGCAGCAAATCGTGGCGAGCCTGAGCAAGACCCGGGTGGATTACTCCAAATACTCATCGCTGAATTACGACGGCGAAGACTATCGGGGCATCTGGAACTGGCGCGTGGGCAACCGCTGGTCCGGACAGCTTGGGGCAAGCCAGTCGGTGTCGCAGACCAGTTTCAGCGACTTTCAGAGCTTGCTGGCAGTCAGTAATCTGGTCACCCGCGACCGCCAGTTTGTCAGTGCGGAATGGGAATTGCACCCGCGCTGGCGCATTGGCGGCGGCGGGGCGTTGTCCACGAGCGATAACAGCAGCTTGCAACAACGTACGCAGGATTACGAAGACTCAAGCGGGTATGTTTATGCGAGCTACCTCACCCCCAAGGGCAGCAAACTGCGTGGGGAGATCCGCAGGACGGATGCGGAATATCCGAACCGGCAACTGGTGTCGACCTCGCTGATCGATAACAGCTATAGCCAGTCCGAATACAACTTTCTGGGAGACTGGACAGTGACGGCGGGCAAACTGCTCACCCATCTGAAACTGGGCTTGGTCGATCGGCAGTTTGACAATTTCTCAACGCGGGATTATTCCGAGCTGACAGGGCGATTGAGTGCGGACTATTACCCCACCGGAAAAACCGCCCTGACGCTTGCTGTTTACCGTGAACCGGCGCCTGTGGAAGAAGTCAATTCGAGCTTTCTGGTGAATACGGGCGCCAACCTCAATGCCGCCTGGCTGCTGAGCGACAAGATCACCGCGCGCGCGTCCGCAAGTTATGTGCAGGGTAGCTATGAATTGATTCTTCCGGGGCAGGTCCAGCGAGTCGACGATACCGCGAGCGCTTCTCTTTCATTAAGTTATACCCCGGTGCCCATGGCCACGATCGATGTCGGATTGCAGGCAGGAGACCGGGATTCAACCTATTCCGCCTTCGACTACGCATTTCATTCGTTTTTTGTTGGGGTAAGGGCGGATTTCTGAATGGTGGGCGGCAGCAGTTGAGTATGGTTTTTGCTTAATTGATCAGGCCGGATGGTGTAAGGGGTAATAGTGCACAGGTAAGCTTGCGTGGGCAGCCAGTTTGTTAGCAGCGCAAGGCAAGCCTGTTTTAATGGATCGAGCCGGAACCCGGCTGACAAGCCAGACTCAGAGTCTGGCCAGGTATCAATCAAGCAGGAAACGGACTGCCTTTTGGGCAGCCGTCATTGGAGAGAGGCATGAACAGAGTGTGGCGTAGTGTTTTGATGATGGGTGCGTTGCTGCTGGCAGCGCCCGCCTGGAGTGCGACCGACGATTACCGCATGGGCACCGGCGACGTGGCGCGCATCACCGTGTACGGCAACCCCGACCTCACCACCGAGGCACGGGTGGGCGAGGATGGCGGGCTGACGTTTCCGCTGATTGGCGCGGTCAAGGCGTCCGGCTTGACGCCCTCCGCTGTCGAAAAGGATATCGCTAGCCGCCTGTCCAAAGGCGGTTTCATCGTCGACCCCAACGTCAACCTGAACATCGTCCAGTTTCGCGGCCAGCAGATTTCGGTGCTGGGCCGGGTCAACCGGCCGGGCAAGTTCACGCTCGAAAAAGTCAGCCGGGTAACCGATGCACTGGCGCTCGCCAGCGGCATCAGTGTCGATGGCGCCGATGCCGTGACCCTGGTGCGCACCCAGGATGGCAAAACCGAATACCGCGACATCGACCTGGTGGCCCTGTTCAAGCAGGGCGGCGAAGCCAGCAATGTACTGGTGCAGGACGGTGACGTGCTCAACGTCTCGCGCCAGCCGATGTTCTACATCTACGGCGAAGTGCAGCGCCCCGGCTCGTTTCGCCTGGAGCAGGGTATGAGCGTGGTGCAGGCGCTGTCGATGGGCGGTGGCGTGAATTCGCGCGGCACCCAGCGCGGCATCATGATCCTGCGCCGCGCTGCCGATGGCACGCTGCAGGAACTGGACGCCGAACTGGCCGACCTGGTCAAAAAAGACGACGTGATTTACGTCAAGGAAAGCCTGTTTTAAGAGACGAAAATCATGAACTTCACCCAATTTCTGCTCATTCTGAACGCGCGCAAGTGGATCATCCTGGGCGTGCTGCTCTTCACGGTTGCTGTCACAGCAGCGGTGAGTTTGCTGCTGCCAGAGGAATACACCGCAACAGCTACATTGATTATTGATTCCAAGAGCAAGGATCCTTTCACCGGCCAGATGTTTCCGTCGCAGATGTTTCCCGGCTACATGGCCACGCAAATCGACGTCATTAACAGCAGCCAGGTGGCGAGCAAGGTCGTGTCCGAACTGAAGCTGGCGGACAGCCCCGGCACCCGCGAACAATTCATGGCGGCCACCGAAGGCAAGGGCAACATCAACCAGTGGCTGGGTGGTTTGCTACTGCAGAAACTGAGCGCCGAGCCCTCACGCGAATCCAGCATCATTTCTATTAGTTTCAGTGGTGTTGATCCAGGGTTCTCTGCAATTATTGCCAATGCCTTTGCAAAGGCCTACATCGACACCAGTCTTGAATTGCGTTTGGCGCCAGCCAAATTGACAGCAGCATGGTTCGATCAACAGATTGTTCAGTTAAGGGGCAATCTCGACGAGGCGCAACAGAAACTCACCGCGTATCAGCGCGAAAAAGGCATTGTTGAATCCGAAGAGCGAATGGACGTGGAAACACGTCGATTATCCGAGTTGGCTGCTCAGATGGTGGGAGCTCAGTCGGTGGCGTACGACGCCAGTTCGCGAACGCGCGATAGCGCCAGCCTGCCGGAAGTCACCAATAACCCAGTGGTGCAAGGTCTTAAAGCACAAGTCGCTCAAGGTGAGGGCAGGTTGGCAGACTTGGCCAAGCGGGTCGGGGTGAATCATCCCGAATACCTGCGCATGCAGGCCGAGGTGAGCAGCTACAAGGTCAAACTTGCAACTGAACTCAGCACAGCAACACGCGGTGTTGGCGCAACGGCAGGCGCGGCACGCCAGCGCGTTAACGAGCTAAACGCTGCATTCGAGCGGCAAAAAGCAAAAATGCTGGAGCTGAAGCAGCAACGTGAGGAAGCTTCGCTTCTGGCGCGCGATGTGGCCAATGCGCAGCAAATATACGATTCTGCCTTGCAGCGCTATGGCCAGAGCCGCATGGAGGCTCAATCCACGCAAACGGATATCGCATTGTTAAATCCGGCCATTGCACCCACACAGCCATCCAAGCCAAATGTAATTCTCAACGTTTTGCTGTCATTGTTTCTCGGTACGCTGCTGGGTGTGGGTATTGGTTTCCTGGTCGAACTACTGGATCGTCGAGTGCGTTCAGGGCATGACATCACCGGGCTGGATATTCCGCTGCTGGCCGAGGTGACCAAAAAAGGCCGCCGCCTGGAAAAGCTGCGTCGCTTGCTCAGCCGTGGCCGCCCAGCCGTGGCCTGAGCGTTATCCATTCAGATATTCAGTCAACTTCACTGAAGAAAAAGCCGAGATTCACTATGAATTCAACCACCAATACCAACGAGCAAGGCAGCATCGTCGAAGCAGCTTTCAGCGTTCGCAGCGAAGCCAACATGGGCAAACTGCTGCAGGACGCAGGCAAGCTCAAGCCGCAGGACATGGAGCGCGTGCTCAAGCTGCAGCAGGCAGAAAACCTGCGCTTTGGCGAGGCCGCGCTTAAACTCGGCCTGGTGACCGAGGCCGATATCCAGCAGGCACTGTCGCATCAGTTCGAATACCCCACCCTGTCTGCCGCCGAAGCCAGCCTGAGTCCCGAGCTCACCGCCGCCACTGCGCCTTACAGTAAGGAAGCCGAGGCCTTGCGCACGGTGCGCGCCGAGCTGATGCTGCGCTGGTTCCGCGACGGGCGCAAAACCCTGGCCGTGGGCAGCGCTACTGCCGGCGAGGGCGCCAGCTACCTGGCCGCCAACCTGGCCGTGCTGTTTGCGCAAATGGGGCGCAAGGTCTTGCTGGTCGACGCCAACATGCGGCAGCCGCAGCAGCACTCGGTTTTCAGCCTGGCCAACAATGCGGGCTTGTCCGAGGTGCTGGCTGAGCGCGTGGCTTCGGTGCAGGTTCGTGCCGTCAAGGCCTTTCCCACCCTGAGCGTGCTGACCGCCGGTTCGCCCCCGCCCAACCCGGCCGAACTGCTGGCGCGCCCCACGTTCGACGCGCTGCTGTCGAGCCTGGAAGCCAGCTACGACATCATCCTGATCGACGTTGCCCCGTCGCAGCTGAGCTCGGATTTCCAGCAGATTGCAGCGCGCGTCGGCGGCATGCTCATCGCCACCCGTCGCAACGTCAGCCGCCTGGCGCCGCTGGCCGAACTGAAAGAAAAAATTGCCTTCACCGGCGCGCAAGTGGTTGGCGCCGTCGTACTGGATTAAGGCCATGACCACACTTGCCCCGCGCGCTTCCCTGCTCGACGCCCTGTCTCCGCTGAAAACCTGGTGGCCGGTGGTGCTCGGCCTGATGGTGTTGTACGTGCCCAGTTATTGGATGCTGGCGCATGGTTTGTGGAACTCGGACGACTATGCTCACGGCCCCATCGTGCTAGTGGTCACCCTGTTCCTGATCTGGCAGCAACGCGCTGTATTTACGCAGGCAGAAAAGGCTTCACATGGTGAAGCAGGAGTCGGTTGGGTATTGCTGATTGTTGGATTGCTTGCTTACGCACTCGGTCGCTCACAAGACATTCTGCTGTTCGAAATCGGCTCGCAGATTCCGGTCATCCTCGGAGCGCTGCTCATCACGCTGGGGGCGAAGTCGGCCCGCGCGCTGTGGTTTGCGCTGTTCTTCCTGCTATTCATGATTCCCTTGCCGGGCTTTGTGGTCGATACCGCCACCGGCCCGCTCAAGCAATACATTTCAGTGATTGCCGAGCAGGTGTTGTACGCAGCCGGTTACCCCATTGCACGTAGTGGCGTCACCCTCACTATCGGGCCTTATCAACTGCTGGTAGCCGACGCTTGTTCCGGCCTGCATTCCATGTTCAGCCTGTCGGCTATGGGCTTGTTGTATCTATACCTGATGCAGCACACCAGTACCACGCGCAACCTCATCATCATGGCCGCCATCCTGCCGATTGCGTTTGCCGCCAATATCGTGCGCGTCATGGTGCTGATCCTGGTGACCTACCATCTGGGTGATGAGGCTGGGCAGGGCTTTTTGCATGGCTTCGCCGGCATCATGCTGTTTGTGATCGGGTTGCTGTTTTTGTTTGTGCTGGACTGGGTGTTGGGTTTCATCTTCCCCGACCGTCCGCGCGCCCGATCGCAGGCCTGATTTCCCCGTTTCTGGAGCCCAACCATGAATCTCATCAGTTTCAAACATCTCGTTATCGGCCTGTGCATGTTTGCGGCGGCAGGCATGGCACTGGCGCTCAAGCCCACACAGAAAATCGCCGATGCAGGACCCCAAGTCGATCTGGAAGTGATGATTCCCAAACAGTTTGGCGACTGGAAAATCGATGAGAGCATTACCCCCCTGATAGCCAACCCTGAGCAGGAAGCGCTTATCAGCAAAATCTACAGTCAGACTTTGACGCGCACCTACGTTAATGCAAATGGGGAGCGCATCATGCTGTCCATTGCCTATGGCGGTGACCAGTCAGACGGCATGCAGGTACACAAACCCGAAATCTGTTATCCGGCGCAGGGTTTTCAAATTCTCAAAAACGATACCGACACATTTTCTACCGGGGAGACCAGCATTCCAGTCAAGCGGCTGGTCGCCACGCAGGGACAACGCATCGAGCCGATTACCTATTGGAGAACAGTAGGCGATGCGGTTGAAGTCAGTGGTGTGAAGTGGAAATTTCAGCAATTGAAGTACGGCCTTACCGGAAAAATTCCCGATGGCCTGTTGTTCCGGATATCCAGTATTCAGGCTGACGAGGCCAAGGCCTATCAAACACAAGATAAGTTCACACGCGATTTGCTCAAGGCGATGTCACCGCGCGGACGTGAACGCATTGTTGGCAATCCCACCCCTGCGACCTGATTGCCTGTATTGCCACCTTGGTCTGACTATCAATCACCTTCTCAACGAAAACACCATGACTAAAAAAGCCCTAATCACCGGCGTAACCGGCCAGGACGGCGCCTATCTCGCCGAGTTTCTGCTGGGCAAAGGCTACGAAGTGCATGGCATCAAGCGCCGCACCTCGCTGTTCAACACCGACCGCATCGACCATCTGTACGAAGGCCCCGAAGTCACCCAGCGCAAATTCATCCTGCACCACGGCGACCTCACCGACAGCTCCAGCCTCATCCGCATCATCCAGCAAGTCCAGCCTGACGAAATCTACAACCTCGCCGCGCAGAGCCACGTCGCCGTCAGCTTCGAAGAACCCGAATACACCGCCAACTCCGACGCCCTCGGCGCCCTGCGCATCCTCGAAGCCATCCGCATCCTCGGCCTCGAAAAGAAAACCCGCTTCTACCAGGCTAGCACCAGCGAACTGTTCGGCCTGGTCCAGGAAATCCCCCAAAAGGAAACCACCCCCTTCTACCCGCGCAGCCCCTACGCCTGCGCCAAGCTCTACGCCTACTGGATCACCATCAACTACCGCGAAGCCTATGGCATGTATGCCTGCAACGGCATTCTGTTCAACCACGAATCCCCCATCCGCGGCGAAACCTTCGTCACCCGCAAAATCACCCGCGCCCTGGCCAGAATCAAGCTCGGCCTGCAGGATTGCCTCTTCCTCGGCAACATGGACGCCAAACGCGACTGGGGCCACGCCAAAGACTACGTCGAAATGCAGTGGCTCATGCTGCAGCAAGACCAGGCCGAAGACTTCGTCATCGCCACCGGCGTGCAATTCTCGGTCCGGGACTTCGTCGACGCCGCCGCCAAGGAGCTCGGCATGCAGATACGCTGGGAAGGCCAGGGCATCGATGAAAAAGGCTACGACGCCCACGGCAAATGCATCGTCTCCGTTGACGCCCGCTACTTCCGCCCCACCGAAGTTGAAACCCTGCTGGGCGACCCCAGCAAGGCCAAGAACAAACTCGGCTGGACCCCGAAGATCAGCTTTGCCGAACTGGTGGCTGAAATGGTGCGCGAAGACCTCAAGGCCGCCGAGCGCGACGAGTTGGTGAAGAAGCATGGCTACAAGGCCATGGATTACCACGAGTGATTCATGAATAAGCCAACCAGTCTTGTTCCGGAGGAGATTGCCCAACGCATTCACCTCGTACGTGGGCACAAGGTCATGCTGGATGCTGACCTGGCTTCCATGTACAACGTCGAAACTCGCGTTCTGGTACAGGCTGTCAAACGCAATTCGCAGCGCTTTCCGGCCGACTTTATGTTCCAGTTGACGGATGAAGAGTGGGCGGCTTTGAGATCACAATTTGTGACCTCAAACGGGCGTGGCGGCCGTCGTTACGCACCCTATGTCTTTACCGAGCATGGTGCGCTCATGCTCTCCAGTGTGCTGAACTCTGAAGTGGCTGCCGAGGTTGGCATTCTCGTAGTGCGCACCTTCGTCAAGCTTCGCGAAATGCTCTCCACCCACAAGGAGCTGTCAACCAAGCTGGAAGCCCTGGAGAGAAAGATCGGCAGCCATGATCAAGCGATTGCCGGGCTTATTGATGCGATCCGTCAGCTCATGACCCCACCTGAGCAAAGCAAGCGCTCCATCGGTTTTATTACCTCGGATGCAGCCTCCGGAAAAACAAAGAAATGAACGCAAACGACAAAATCTACATCGCCGGCCACCGCGGCCTCGTCGGCACCGCCCTCATGCGCAACCTCGCTGCCCGTGGCTTTGCCAACTTCGTCACCCGCACCCACGCCGAGCTCGACCTCACCAGCCAGGCCGCCGTCGAAACTTTCTTCGCCGAAGAAAAGCCCGACTACGTCTTTCTGGCAGCAGCCAAGGTCGGCGGCATCCACGCCAACAACACCTACCCCGCCGAATTCATCCGCGACAACCTCGCCATCCAGACCAACATCATTCACGCCGCGTACAAGAATGATGTGAAGCGCCTGCTGTTTCTCGGCTCCAGCTGCATCTATCCCAAGCTCGCCCCGCAGCCGATGAAGGAAGAACACTTGCTCACCAGCGAACTCGAACCCACCAACCGCCCCTATGCCCTGGCCAAGATCGCCGGCATCGAGATGTGCTGGAGCTACAACCGCCAGTACAAGACCCAGTATCTGGCCGTCATGCCCACCAACCTCTACGGCCCCGGCGACAACTACCACCCCGAAAACTCCCACGTCATTCCCGCGTTGATCCGTCGCTTTCATGAAGCCAAGCTGGCGAATGCGCCCAGCGTCACCGTGTGGGGCAGCGGCACCCCAAAGCGCGAATTTCTATACAGCGAAGACATGGCCGATGCCTGCGTCTACCTGATGAATTTGCCGGATGAGCAGTTCGTCCCCCTGCTGGGACAGGACCGCAACGACGGATTGCCGCCCTTGATGAACATCGGCGTCGGCCACGACCTCAGCATCCGCGAACTGGCCGAGACCGTGAAGGCCGTTGTGGGCTTTGAGGGCGTGCTTGAATTCGACGCCAGCAAACCTGACGGCACCCCGCGCAAGCTGATGGATGTGGGGCGCCTGAATGGCATGGGCTGGCATGCGCCCACGGCATTCAATGTCGGCCTTGCCGAGGCCTATGGGGATTTCCTGAGCCACGCCAGCTCGGCAGCAGAGCAGGGTGCTGTGGGTCGTGGGTAACCGGTTCATGCATCCCGCGTTGGCGAATAACGCGCATTTGGATCGCGTAAAAGGCAAGCCATGACCTTGCCTATCTATTTGACTATCCTTGGCACGATTGCCTTTTTGGCGGCAGTCATCGGCATTTTCGGGCTGTTCATCGTGTCGCGCGGGGTGGCGCGCTTTAGCACCCGCGGGGTCATCAATGTATTTCTCTGGCTGATCGTATTCGCCGCAACCGCGCTCATCATGGGCTCCGCGCGGGAATACACATCACAATATTCGGTGACATTAAGTGGATATGCGGGCGTCATGCCATGGGTAGTCTGGTGGCTGCGCCTCTCCAGCGTGGCGCTGGTGGGGGTGGCGGCCATGGCCATACTGATGAACTGGAGCAAGCGCAGCACCCTGCGGGGCGGCACCTGGTTGCTGGTCGGGCTGGCCGCAATGTTTGTGGCTGGTGTTGCCAGTTCAGTGCTGGGCACCAAGCCGGAGTTTATTCATCAGTCGCTGTATACCGTGTTGTTGATGTTGGCGCTTGCGCTAACGCCACCCATTGCGCCGGAGCTGGTTGCCGTTTATGCCAAGCGCGTGCTGGCTTTTCTGCTGTACGGCTCGCTGATTCTTGCGCTGATCAATCCGGAACACTACGTCCAAACCGGCTACTCGGGGATTATCCCGGGGTTTAATTTCCGCCTGCACGGTCTGGCACCGCATGCAAATGGCCTGGGTCCTCTTGCCTTGCTGTATTTGCTGCTCGCTTACTGGGTGCCCGGCAAGCGTTTCTGGCATCTATTGGGCAATCTGGTGGCGCTGGTCGTGCTGATCCTGGCGCAGTCCAAAACCGCCTGGCTGACAGCCTTGTTCACTTTGTTTGTACTACTCGCATATCGGTTATCGCAGCAGGTCAGCATGGAGATGAAATCCGCCCGGGTTGGCTGGGTGACTACGCTGGGATTAGGGCTGTTTTTTACTCTGTTGCTGTCGACCTTGGCGATTTTTGTAACCGCCAATCCGCTGGACACCATTTCTCGGATTGTAACCGCCGACAGTGAACTCTCAACTCTGACCGGCCGTACGGAAATTTGGGAAACTACACTCGATACTTGGAGGCGCGCGCCCTGGTTTGGATATGGTCCAACTTTGTGGGACGTGGATTTTCGTATTACACACGGGGTGTTGGCAGCCTGGCATGCGCACAACCAGTATATCCAGGCCTTGGGCGAAGCAGGATTAGTGGGTTTGGGAGCACTGTTGCTGTATGTGGGGGCGTTGCTGGGCTATGGAATCAAATTCGCCAGCGAGACCCGCGGGGTCTCGCTGGCGCTGGTTTTCCTGATGTTAATTCGCTCCATTTCTGAAATTCCTTTCAAGATGTCAGTGCTGTTGGACGTGTCGTTCCTGGTGCATTTTATTGTGTTTGCCGTGTTGCTGATGCTGGTGCGCCGCGCGTCCGGCATGCGCGAAGTACCCCCGGTCTCGGGCTGGAACGATGCGGCATTGCCGCGAACTGCGTAGAAGCGGACGGCAGATGCTTGTGATGACTGCAGTCAAACCTGGGACGTGCCGCACTGAGCGATCGGTCTGCGCTGCGCCATGACAGCCGGTGGACAAGCCAGCCTGGGTTCACGCAGCATTACGGCTTTTTTGTGGGGCGGCGGTGGGGCGTTTCTTCGCCTGTTCCTGCAAATGGCCACCCAGGTGGTGTTGGCGCGGGTGCTGGGGCCCGAGCAATATGGCCTGTTTGCCATGGGCGTGATCGTCATGAGTTTTTCCGCATTCTTTTCCGATATCGGGCTTGCCTACGGGCTGATCCAGCGCCAGCAACTGGACAGCACCCACATCCGGTTTGTGTTCACCTGGCAACTGCTGCTGGGGCTGGCCGTTGCGGGTGCGCTGGCCAGCCTGTCGGGCGTGCTGGCTGAATTTTTTCGCGAGCCGAGAGTAGCGCCGCTCATCCTGGCACTGGCGCCGCTGGCATTTTTGCAGGCGGCCAGCGCGGTGTCGCTCAATTTGCTGAAGCGCGAGCTGGATTTCAAGTCGCTGCAGATCGCTCAAACAATCGCCTATTTCGCCGGCTATGTCTGTCTGGGCATTCCGCTTGCGCTAGCCGGCGCTGGGGTATGGGCGCTGGTGGTGGCCTGGGGCATGCAAAGCCTGCTGTCGCTGGCGCTGATGTATCGAGCCACCCGTCATCCCCTCAAGCTGCTGTTTCAGCATGACGATGCACGCAGCATGGGGCATTTCGGCGGCACCGTGCTGCTGACCAACCTGTCCAACTGGTTCATCGGCAACATCGATCGCGCGGTGCTGGCGCGCACGTTGCCCAGCGCATCGGTGGGCTTGTATGCCAACGCCTACAATCTGGTCAACACCCCTTCCAGCACGCTGCTGGGTTTCATGCAGCCGGTCATGTATTCCGCCTGCGCCAAAATGCAGGATGATCCCCTGCGCATCCGCAAGACCTACCTGATGTTGATGGCGGGGATTGCGCTGGGAATCATGCCGGTATTCGTTGCCATGGCAACCGTGGCCGATACCCTGGTATTGGGTTTGTATGGCCCACGCTGGGCCGAGGCGGCTGTAGTGTTACGCCCGATCGCGCTGGCCATGCCGATAGCGTTGTTGTGGGGGATTACCACGCCGGTGCTGTGGAACTCGGGGCGAGCCACGCTGGAATTCAAATTGCAACTTCCGCTGGCCGCGCTGTGGCTGCTCGCCGCCGTGCTGGCCGTTCAGTATTCGCTGGCCGCACTGGCCTGGACGGTGCTGGGACTTTTTCTGCTCAGAACCCTGTTGTTCACCACCATTGCAGCGCGCGTGCTGGGGGTGGGGCTGGCTGACTGCGCGCTGGCCTTGCGCGGCGGCATGGCGCTCAGTGCATTGACCGGCCTGGCCGCCTGGGCGGCGGATCACCTGCTGGCGGCCTGGTTGCCGGATGCCCCGGCCCGATTGGCGGGCGTCATTGTCCTGTGCGGCTTGACGGTGGTGCTGGCGTTCAGGTGGCTGCCTGGTCTGGTGGCGGCGTCTTTGACCGGCCTGCTGGAATCGGGACTTGGCCGTTTGCCTGCCCGCATGGCGGGCGTGGTTCGCTGGGCGATGTCGGCACAATTGCGTGGTGCACGGGCGCAATAGGCACACGTCATGAATTTGCAAACACTTCCTGCCATCTCGGTCGTTATCCCGCTCTACAACAAGGAGAAATACCTGCGCCGGGCGGTCGAATCGGTGCTGTCGCAAGGTGCGGCGGTGCGTGAGGTGATTGTGGTGGACGATGGCTCCACCGACAACGGGCCGGCGCAACTGGAATCGCTGGGAGACAGCCGGGTACGCCTGATCCGTCAGCCGAATGGCGGCGTATCGGCCGCCCGGAACGCCGGCATCGAAGCAGCCACGGGTGAGTATGTGGCGTTTCTGGATGCCGACGATGCCTGGCTGCCGGGATTTGTGGACGAATTACTGGCGTTGATGCAGCAGTTTCCGCAGGCGAGCCTGCATGCCACGTCATACAGCCGGGTCTGGCCAGATGGTCGGCGGCAGGATGCCTATCTGCCCGAACCGCTGGGCAAGTTGCAAAGGCAACTGATTGCCAATCCTTTCTATGTATGGGCTCGATCAGCCTTCTTCTCAATTTCCTCGTCGGCTTGTGTGAGGCGCAAGGTTTTGCTTGAACATGGCATTCGTTTTCCTGTTGGCGAAAGTCAGGGCGAGGATCAAGACGTGATCTTCCAACTGATGGAAGCGGGGGGGCTGGCATTTTCACCCAAGGCATTAATGGAGTACAGCCAGGCCGTGCCCAACAGCCTGTACAGCTCATTACCCGAGCAGGTGCCCCCCTGTTATATGCGGTTGTTGCAACGCACGCGCCAGGCGAACTATCCGGCACAGCACCGGCGCGGCGCGCAGCGGGTGGTGGCGGTCAATTATCTGAATGTTGCGCGCACGCTGATGGCCAAGGGTAAGCGGCGTGAAGCGGCTGCGCTGATTTTTTCGCGAGACGCGATGCATCACCCGACCTACTGGATGCGAACCGTCTCGCGCATGCTGTTGCCGACAGGAATGATGAAATGACGAAACGTGTATCGCTGGTGATGGCCACGCTGGGCCGTACGGCTGAAATCGATCGCTGTGTGGACAGTCTCGCCGCACAGACCTGCCAGGATTTCGAACTGATTGTAGTGGACCAGAACCCGGATGATCGCCTGGTGCCGGTGGTGGCGCGCGCGCGTGGGCTTGGGCTGGATTGTCTGCATTTGCGCCAGAGCGAGCCCAATCTATGCATGGCGCGCAACGCCGGTATTGCCCGGGCAGTGGGCGAAATCGTGGCATTCCCGGATGACGACTGCTGGTATGAGGCGACCGTTGTTGAGCAGGTGATGGCGCGTTTTGAACGGCAGGCCGAACTGGATGGCCTGGTGATTCACTGGGTGGAAACCGGTGATGCGCAGCCGGAACAACGATTGAATTTCGAGCAGTTTGGGCAGTTTCGGGGCGCCTATGCCAGCAGCATCACCCTTTTCTTTCGGCGTGACTGCCTGCGTAGGGCGGGGGGCTTCGATTACGCGCTGGGCTTGCACAGCTGGTATGGCGCCAGCGAGGAAACCGATTTGGTGTTGCGCATGTTGGGAACCGGCGATGTGATCGAATATGCACCCGACATTCTGGTGCATCACGCGGTGCATAAATTGGCCAGCTTGCCGCCTGGACAGATGTTTCGCCGCGCCCGCAAGCGCGCCCGTGGCACCGGTGCTTTGTATGTGCGACACAAATTGCCGGCCTGGGTGATTGTCCGGGGTATGGCCGGGCCAGTGTGGCGAGCTGGTCTGAATGTGATGCGCCCCTCGCGCGCTGCGCATGAGCTGGGTTTGGGCGTAGGGATATTTGAGGGCTACGTGGGGTGGTTGCTTGGGTATAAGGCAAACCAGAGGGGAACGGACGCATGACAGGCGGGCTGAATTGCGTACCGCAACAGGGTATGCCTGGCCGTCGAAAGGTGCTGCTGGCGGTGGGGGGCGCAGCCTGTCTGGGCGGGATGTCCATGATGGGTATGGGCAGCATGTTGTCCAGCAAGCCGCTCCAGCCGCCCTCAGGCCCTGTGCCAAGTACCTATTTTGGCTTGCACATGCATCGTGCCGATGCCGGCACGCCATGGCCACCGGTCGGATTTGGCACTTGGCGCTTGTGGGATGCCTATACGACCTGGCCGATGCTGGAGCCGCAACGAGGAAACTGGGATTTCAAGCGGCTGGATAAATACGTGGCGATGGCGAAACTGACAGGGGTGGAGATTCTGCTGCCGCTGGGTTTGTCGCCTGCCTGGGCGTCGGCCCGGCCAGATGAGCCTTCTGCCTACAAACCCGGCAACGCTGCAGAGCCGAGAGATATCGCCGACTGGCGTAACTTTGTCCGCACGGTGGCTGAACGCTACAAGGGACGAATACGCTATTACGAGCTGTGGAACGAACCCAACCTGCGCAACTTCTACACGGGCAGTGTGGAAACCATGCTGCAACTTGCGCGCGAGGCTTATGCCATTCTGAAACAAGTCGATAGCCAGAATAAGTTCGCTGCCCCTGCTGCCACCGAAGGGGGCAAGCAGCTCGACTGGCTGGATCGTTATCTAGTGTTGGGTGGCGGGCAGTTCATGGATGTGCTGTCGCATCATTTTTATGTGCCGCGCGAGGCACCAGAAAAAATGCTGCCGATTGTGGAAGATGTGCGCAAGATCATGGCCAGGCACGGTGTGGCGTACAAGCCCTTGTGGAATACCGAGACGGGCTGGTGGATGGAGAATGGCGACGGTACGGATTCCAGGCCTGCCCCCTTTACCACCTGGAAGAAACTGGGCCTTGCTGAAGCAGCGGCTTATGTGTCCCGCTCCCTGATTCTGGGGTGGGCAGCAGGGTTGGCACGTTTCTACTGGTTCGCCTGGGACAATCACAGCATGGGGTTGATCGAGCCATCGACAAAGGCGTTGAAGCCGGCCGGGCTGGCCTATGCCAGAACGCGGGAATGGCTTGAGGGTTCGATCATGACAGGGTGTGAGATTGCAGGTGGCGTGTGGGTGTGTACGCTGAACCGACCGAATGGCAGCAAGGCCAGGATCGTCTGGCTGGAAAGTGAAAAAACACGGCAATGGACCCCTCCCGCCGAATGGGGCATCAGAGAAGCGGAAACATTGGGCGGGAAGAAGCTGGATGGCCACCAATTGGAGCTTCAGCTGGGGCAGACGCCTGTTTATCTGTCTTGATGGACAGGCCATAGTTAAAAAGGGACACGATGGAAGAAATTGAGCAGAGCTATCAGCGGCAGGCGGAATCGGAGCATCAGATGAAAATGCCGACCCGCTATACGCGCCCCGATTCCATCGACAACTGGCGTCACACGCGGATGCTCGATCTGACCCAGCCGATTTGGCAGTCGTTTCCGGGGAGCCAATGGATCACGGTCGGCGACGGTCGTTATGGATCCGACGCTGCGTATCTGCATTCGCACGGCGTGAATGTAATTGCAACCAGCCTGACCGATGACCGGCTGAAATATGCGCACGAGCAGGGCCACATCCCGGCTTTTCAGGCGGAGAACGCAGAGCATATTTCGCTGCAGGACAACGCCGTGGATTTCGTGTTGTGCAAGGAGGCCTACCATCACTTTCCGCGCCCGCCCGTCGCACTGTATGAAATGCTCAGGGTGGCACGTGTGGGCGTGGTGCTGATCGAGCCGCTGGATAACCCGAAGCTGCTGGATGGTGTGAAACGCTTGTTGAAGCGTGTTCTCCGTGGTGACCGGGAAATGCAGTTCGAGCCCAGCGGCAACTTTCTCTACCGGCTGAGCGTCCGGGAACTGGGGAAGTTGATGATGGCGATGGGCGGCGAGGATATGGCTTTCAAAGGCATTAATGATTTCTTTCATGCGCGTCTGGGTAGCCATGTTGCGCGAGGCTTCAACACCGGCTCTGTCATCACCCGGCTGGGCATCGCTACCCAGGATGTTTTAAGCAGGTTGGGTTTGCTGGGTTACGGTTTGGGATGTGTGGTGGTATTCAAACGTGGGGCCGGGGCTGAGAGCCTTGCGTCGCTGCGGCGGGCAGGATTCCAGTGCATTGAACTGCCCAAAAATCCCTATGTTGGGCAGCATGACTAAAGTTTGTATTGTCCAGCGCCGCCTGACTCACTACCGGGTGCCGCTTTTTGCCGTTTTGCGTCAGGCGCTTGCCGAGCGCGGCATCCAGCTGGAACTTCTGGTCGGCCGTGGTACGCCCGACGAAGAAAAAAAGCACGATGCCGGCGCATTGCCTTGGGCTCGCTCCATTCCGACGCATTACCTGGCAGGGGGGCGGCTGTGCTGGCAATCCGCACGACGCCATCTTTCGGGTGCGGATCTGGTGATCATCACCCAGGAAAACAAGCTTTTGCAGAATCACCTGCTCATGCTGATGCCGCGTCGATTCAAGCTGGCGTTCTGGGGGCATGGCGCCAATCTGCAAAGCGATCATCCCCATGGACTTAAAGAGCGTTTCAAACGGTGGACGACGAATCGGGTGGATTGGTGGTTTGCCTACACACAGATGAGCACTGATCTGGTGAAAAAGGCAGGTTTTCCCGGCGACCGCATCACGGTGTTGAACAATGCAGTAGACACGTCTGAACTGCATCGGCAGTGGCAATCGGTCACGTTGGAAGAAACGCGTGCTTTGCGTGAGTCGCTTGGGTTTGGAGTAGGGCCGGTGGGCGTATTCGTGGGCTCGCTTTACATCGATAAGCGGCTGGATTTTTTGTTTGCTGCGGCCGAGACGATCCGCCGCGAGGTGCCCGATTTCCATTTGCTGATCGTGGGCGAAGGGCCTGAGCGCGACAGGGTGCAGGCCTGGTGCGCCCAACATCCCTGGGCACGTTGGGTGGGCGCGCGCTTTGGCAGAGAGAAGGCGGCTTATGTCTCGGTGGCGCAACTGATGCTGAATCCGGGACTGGTGGGATTGGGCATTCTGGATGCGTTTGTATGTGGTGTGCCCATGCTGACGACGGATTGCGGGATACATAGCCCTGAAATTGCCTACCTTGAACATGGCAGCAACGGGGTGATGACGGCGGATGATGTGGATGCCTATGCTGATGCCAGCATAAACCTGCTGCGCAATGCTGAGACACTGGATGCGTTGCGTGCTGGATGTGCCGCCAGTGCGGCGGAATACACGGTGGAAAATATGGCACGCAACTTTGCCGAGGGGGTGAGTCGCTGCTTGGAAGCTCCTCGTTACAAAGGGCGGGACAGCTGATGCTGTGCCGGGTGCTGGTTGTTCACAATGCCTACCAACATCGAGGTGGAGAGGATACCGTGGTCGAAGCCGAGATCGCACTGCTGCGGTCGCGCGGTCATGTTGTGGAATCGTATTTCCGCAGCAATGACGACGTGGCGGGGATGCCATCCCTTGCCTTGGCGCGGCACACGCTATGGTCGCCTCGCACGCCGCACGATCTGGCGGAACTGATCCGCCGTTTTCAGCCCGACGTGATCCACGTCCACAACACCTTCCCGCTGATCTCCCCTTCGCTGTATTGGGCTGCAGCACGCGCCGGGGTGCCGGTGGTGCAGACGCTGCACAACTTTCGTTTGATGTGCCTGAATGCGCTGTTTTTGCGCGAGGGCAAAGTGTGCGAGGACTGCATGGGGCATCTGCCCTGGCGTGGGGTGGCGCGGGCGTGCTATCGCGGTTCGCAAGCTGCATCAGCCGCACTGGCGGGGATGCTGACGCTGCACCGGGGGCTGGGGACGTATCGCCACAAGGTGGCGCGTTATATCGCGTTGAACGAATTTTGCCGGGGCAAGTTTATTGAGGGTGGCTTGCCTGCCGAGCGTGTGGTGGTGAAACCGAATTTTGTGGACTTCGATGCGCCCGGGTCTGCGTCGCGCGCGGGGCTCTTGTTTGTGGGGCGGCTGTCGTCCGAGAAAGGCGTGGCCACGCTGGCTGAAGCGATGGCGCTGCGCCCTGAGGCTGGTTTACGCGTGGCGGGTGACGGCCCCGACGCCGGCTTGCTGGATGGCCTGGCCGGAGTGACGCGTCTGGGCAGTTTGCCGGGTGATGCGGTGCGTCAGGAAATGAGCCGCGCAGTCGCGCTGGTGGTGCCGAGCATCTGGTATGAAACTTTTGGCTTGGTCGTTATAGAGGCCTTTGCCTGCGGCACGCCGGTGATCGTCAGCCGCATTGGCGCGCTGGCTGAGCTGGTGCGTGACGGCGAA
This sequence comes from Thiobacillus sp., assembly GCA_020057245.1. Lineage (GTDB taxonomy): Bacteria > Pseudomonadota > Gammaproteobacteria > Burkholderiales > Thiobacillaceae > Thiobacillus. The sequence continues at coordinate 18,887 of JAGVGD010000022.1, forward strand.
ACCGGGCTTCTGTTCGAGCCGGGCAACGCGCGTGATCTGGCTGACAAACTGGCCTGGGCGCTGGCGCACCCGGAGCAGATGGCGTTGATGGGACGCAATGCCCGCGCGCAATACGAAGCCGAGTTCTCGGCCGAGGTGAATTACCGGCGCTTGATGGAAATTTATGCGGGGGTGCTGGCCGGGCGCGGGTAACGATGCGATGAACAAGACGAATGCGCATTCAAGCGGCGAGGTCTTGACTCATGACTGATGCGCTGTCGCAGGATGCCGACCGGACTCCCCATTGGCTATCTCAATGCTGACCCAAGGTACAACCGATAGCGTTAACCGCTTGCAATACCCCGGTTCCGCTACATGAATCCTGATAGTCGGGTATGCCATCCCCATCTCCATCGATCAGATTGATGTCACGAGAATAGATAATCTCCGACCCATGCGGGGGGAGGTCATAAGGCCATGTGACGATTTGGCTGTCGGTGAATCGAACATATTCACTGCACAAAACAGCATCAGACCCGTCCGGGCAGTTCAGCGCCAGATTCGTGTCGGTGGGGTTGATCAGGATATGGCTGCGAAATGTGGTTTCGACAGAGCTGATGGGTACTGCTTCCAGGTTTGCTACCGAAAAGTCCTGACCTGACAGGATGCGGGTGAAATCGATTCTGGCCCCTAAATCGAGGGTTACAGGGTCATTCGCGTTGATAGTTTTAGTCGCTTTGAAGATAAAGCCATAACGCTGCCAACTCACGGAGCCCGTGAAGTTGATGGCGGCTCCCATCAGAAATTCATAGCCGTTGCTGCCGCCACCGCCACGGCGCGCCATGACGAGAACTGATTGGCCATTCGTGCCGGTTTTGAGATCGAAACTGACTTTGTACCACTGGTCTTTTTGTACAGAGAAATTAGGGCTGCTCACCAGGCCTTCGGATGCGCCAGCCGTATAACTCAAGCATTGGCTGGCAGGGGTACATGGTTCCAACACGATCTGGCCATAAGGTGCTGTCAGGTTCCAGGCTGTCCAGCCTGCTTTGCCAGAGCCGAGATTGCCGTTAGGAACGATGTTGATCCCTGCGGTGCGGAATGCGGCATAGCCGATACTGGCACTATTTACCTCGCTGCCTGTTGGTTCCAGATTGCGAGGAAGACCGGTATCAGTCACGGCGGTTTGCCATTCTGGCAGGGTGTAGTCGCTACCACCGCCAGGCCAGGTTTCAGAGGACATGGTCGGTGACAACAGCGTGAAAAACTGGTTGCCGTCATAGCTGGAAAAACGGTCTGTGTTGTCTTTTGGAAGGTCTGTCAAATGCCCGATTGCGGTGGTAGCCAGGGTTGAAAATAACCGGTTGCCAAGAACATGATTGCCGGACATATCCCCCTCCGCGTCTACAAGCGTGGTTCCTTCATGCATCCAGATCTGGTGCCGACGGTTGCCATACAGCGTATTGTTCTCAATGTGGTTGTTTGTGGCGCTATAAAGCTGGATGCCGCTGTCTGCATCGACTACGGTGTTGCCCCTGATGGTCACGCCGGCGCATAGCGAGTCCAGATAGATACCCTGGGATTGGCTTGACTGATTGGCGGGTCTTCCCGGTAGTCCGCCAGGAACATGAAGTACGGTGTTGTTTTCAATGATGCTGTTATTGTTTTGGCCCGCCGTATAGATTGCCCCGCAGTCGTCCAGAATCAGACAGGCATTCTCAATGTGGTTGCCGGACACAAGGCTGCTGCCAAGCGGTCGAATGCCTATGTAGCCTGTTCCGTATATGCTGTTTCCACGTATATCGGCGTCGCTGCCTGCTTCTATCGCAGCTCTTGCAGGCACGGGCAGGCTGGTGATGATGCCATTCTTGGTCTGGCTACTGCTATCCATGATGAGATTGTCATAAGCATGGAAGCGGATTGAGCTGCTGTCCGCCTTGGCAGCCGAAATGGCATCGCCAGTCGTGCGGATGATCTGGCTGCTTTCTACGCCACTGTCAGTCGAACGCACGGCATCAATGCCCGTGCCCAGTGTGTCGGATATGCTCATGTTGCTTAACACGATATTGATGGCATCAGGCATGAGTACACCTGTACCCACATGTTGGATGGCTAGACCCTCAATGCGGATATGACTCAGATTACTGGCTTCGATGCCTGTGGCACGCTGGCCTACAACGACACGGGTGCCCGGGGCGGCACTGTCGGGCATCCATACATAGACTGTTTTTGTTGCGGCGTCATAGTGCCACTCACCGGGCTCGTCCAGCATCCAGCGTTGACCATAGAGAAAATAGCCCCAGTCTTTTTCAACCGTGTACGTTGTCGGGCTGTCGAAATAGAAACGTGAACCAGAAACGGAAGCGATTTTCCGGTCACTTATATTCCATGCGTTGGTGCGGACACGAATGCCGGTACCCGCTGTGATGGCTGGGTGAACCGTAGCCGAGAGATCAGCTCCAGTGGTGAGGTAAGTGCTGCCGATCACGCCGTAAGTCAGGTTCACCTTGTCAGCGTCCTCGGCAATGGCATAGTAGAGAGAATCGGACTTGAGCGGGTCATACCCGCGGTTAGGATGATGGGCCACACTGATTGCTTTGCCACTGTCAAAAACGCCTGCTACGTCAGCGAGAACGGCTGAAATCTTGACGTTGTCCAGGCTAATGTTGCGGCCGGCGGGCACTTCAAAATCCAGGCGCGCATTCGTTAGGCCTGCTGTTGCAATGAAAGGGACGGTGAGAGTCTGCCAGGTACCGGTACCCGTTATATAGGTATCAAGACCTACTGTGTTCCAGGGGGCTGCGCCCCGACGCAGAATCACACGAATTGGAATGCCTGCGGGGAATTTCCAGGTAAAACTCGCGGTGTAGGATTGCTTGCCGTACAGAGTGAAGTTGTTGCTGCTGACGATGCTGTTTCCTGAGCCGGCCGTAAAGGACATGCAGGTGTTGCCTGTCGAAGCGCAACTGGTACTCAGATTCATGATGGCGTTGTTGTTCGGAGACCAATTCGCCCAATTGCCCAAGCCACTCTCAAATGTGCCGAACGTAATTAAATCGATGGCTGAAGAGAGCTTGTAGATATTGCCGGTATCTTGAATCCAGTTGTGGGCGGGGATAGCGGTTGAACCACTGATGAGCGGTTTGTTGGTGCAGGCGTATGGGTAAGCACCAATGGCGATGGGGCTGACTGCCGTGCCTGAGCTTTGCAGCGTAAGCGTTTCGTTCCAGATCTCGCCACATTTGAGCAGCACACTGTCACCTGGTGCCAGTATGCCTGCAGATACTTTAGCCAGAGATTGCCATGGGCCATCGGTTGAGGGTGATCCGAGTGGTGAGGCTTGATTGCCGCTCCATGTATCGTTACCAACGCTGGCATCCACATAATAGGTGGCAGCATTGGCAAGTTTCAGGGATAAAACCAGCAGTAGAAAAAGGGGAAAGCGCGTATTCATGGGGGGTGCTCCAGCATGGCCATGTAAACAAGCCATGCATTTAAGAAGACTTTAAAAGCAGATCAAATATATTGAACAGCAAGAAGATGACGTTACTTCGACATGACCGACAAGATTTCATCATGCTGAAGGTATTATCGGCAGGGAAGTTGAGTGACTTTAAGCTTTACCGAACTGAATTAATCACTCTATAAACCCGTGGGAATTTGTCTTGAATTTATTGAATAAAGTGGACACGACATCCCAATCTGAGCGCGATACCGGTTCGGTATTGGGTGCACACATCGACGCCATGTCATGGGACGCTGCGATGGGTCGTTTACTTGGCTGGGCGCAGGGGCATGAAAGCCGCTATGTGACGATCTGCAATGTGCATGTGGTGGTGAGTGCGTCGCGCGATGCTGCGTACCGCGACATTATCAATGGCTCGGACATGGCAACACCGGATGGTGCGCCGGTGGCTTGGATGTTGCGGCGGCAGGGGTTTGCAGGACAGTCTCGCATTAGCGGGCCAGATCTGATGTGGGCACTGTGCGAGCGTGCCGAGACGGAAAATTTGCTCATCTACTGCTATGGCAGCACTGAGACGACGTTGGGGTTGCTGCGCGTTCGTTTGCGTGAAGCATTCCCGGCTTTGCGCGTCATGATGGAATCACCGCCGTTCCGTGCGTTGAGTGCTGAGGAGGATGTGGCGGCAGTGGAACGGATCAACGCCAGCGGCGCGGGCTTTGTGTTCATAGGTTTGGGCTGCCCCAAGCAGGAGCGCTGGATGGCGGAGCATCGCGGGAAAGTGCGTGCGGTGATGATCGGTGTGGGCGCGGCATTCGATTTTCATGCTGGCACGGTGCAGCGTGCGCCGGCGTGGATGCGTGATAACGGATTGGAATGGCTGCACCGACTTGTTTCGGAACCGGGGCGCTTATGGAAGCGTTATCTGGTGACGAATACGCTGTTTATCCTGGGCGCGGCGCGGCAGTTGTTGGGTGGGAAGTAGGGGCCAGTTTCAAGCCGCAAGTTTCAGTAAGGTGTTTGCGGCGCTGCTGTCCTGTGCAGTTTGAGAATGTCGGATTTTGCTTAGGAATATTGTCATGAAAGTTGCCATCGCCGGTACCGGCTATGTCGGTCTCTCCAACGCTGTTTTGTTGGCACAACATAACGAGGTGGTCGCGTTCGATATCGTCCCCGAAAAGGTGGAGATGCTGAACCGCAAGATTTCGCCCATCGTCGATACCGAGATTGAGGACTACCTGAGCCATAAACCACTCAACTTCCGTGCCACGCACGACAAGCAGGATGCCTACGCAGGGGCGGATTTCGTCATCATCGCCACACCCACCGATTACGATCCCGAGACCAATTATTTCAATACCCGATCGGTCGAGGCGGTCATCCAGGATGTGATGGCCGTTAATCCGCAGGCAGTGATGATCATCAAATCCACCGTGCCAGTGGGCTATACCGCCAAGCTCAAGGAACGGTTCAATTGCCCGAACCTCATTTTTTCGCCGGAGTTTCTGCGTGAGGGTCTAGCGCTGTACGACAATCTGCACCCTTCGCGCATCATCGTCGGTGAGCGTTCCGCGCGCGCCGAGACCTTCGCCAATCTGCTCAAGCAAGGTGCGATCAAGCAGGATATTCCCGTCCTGTTCACAGATTCCACCGAAGCCGAGGCCGTTAAACTTTTCTCCAACACTTATCTCGCTATGCGGGTGGCGTTTTTCAACGAACTCGACACCTACGCCTTGATTCATGGGCTGGATACCCGGCAGATCATCCAGGGTGTCAGTCTCGATCCGCGCATAGGCGAGCATTACAACAATCCCTCGTTTGGATATGGTGGTTATTGCCTGCCTAAGGACACGAAGCAGCTGCTCGCCAATTACCAGGATGTGCCGCAGAACCTCGTCCGTGCCATTGTCGATGCCAACACAACACGCAAGGATTTCATCGCTGACAGCATCCTGAGTCGTAATCCAAAAGTGGTTGGCGTGCATCGACTGATCATGAAAAGCGGCTCGGATAATTTCCGCGCCTCCAGCATTCAGGGCATCATGAAGCGCATCAAGGCCAAGGGCATCGAGGTCATCATTTATGAGCCTGTGTTGGCGGATGCGGAGTTTTTTCGTTCCAGGGTCGTCAACGACTTGGCTGAATTCAAACGGTGCTCGGATGTCATTATTGCTAATCGCATCACTCCTGATATTCGCGATGTGTCAGATAAGGTTTTTAGCCGAGACTTGTTTGGGAAGGATTAATTGTTGCCGTTTAGATCACGCTGGGAGAAGAACCAGTCAGACGGCTGAACGCGATGCGATGGAAAGCGATGACCGACATGCGCAGCGCGTTGGCGGTGGCTTATCAGGACTTTACTTCAAGGCTGTAATGCCTGACTTGTGAAGTCGTGGTTCTGTCTTTTTGCGGTTGTAAATCTCAAGATGGTGCGAGTGAACCCTGCAAAAATTTGTTGAGTAACTTGTCTGGGTTTTGAATTTTTGAAAAGGGTTTTATCGTGATTCTGGTCACCGGCGGCGCCGGCTTCATCGGCGCAAATTTCATTCTCGACTGGCTGCGGGTGAACGGTGAGGCGGTGCTCAATCTGGACAAGCTCACTTACGCGGGCAATCTGGAAAACCTGGCCAGCCTGAAGGGCGATACGCGCCATGTGTTCGTGCAGGGCGATATCGGTGACCGCGCGTTGCTGGATAGGCTGCTGGCCGAACATCGCCCGCGCGCGATCGTCAACTTTGCGGCGGAGTCGCATGTGGATCGTTCGATTCACGGGCCGGAGGATTTCATCCAGACCAACGTGGTGGGCACGTTTCATTTGCTGGAAGCGGTGCGCGGGCACTGGACGAATTTGCCTGACGACGAAAAGGCCGCGTTCCGCTTTTTGCATGTGTCCACCGACGAGGTCTACGGTTCTCTGGAGCCGGGTGATGCGCCGTTCACCGAGTCCACGCCGTTTGCGCCCAACAGCCCGTATTCGGCGAGCAAGGCGTCGTCCGATCACTTGGTGCGCGCCTACCACCACACCTACGGCCTGCCGGTGCTGACGACCAATTGCTCGAACAATTATGGGCCGTACCAGTTTCCGGAAAAGCTGATCCCGCTGATGATCCTCAACGCCACGCGTGGCAAGCCGCTGCCGATTTACGGCGACGGCATGAACGTGCGCGACTGGCTGTACGTCACCGACCATTGCTCGGCGATCCGCACCGTGCTGCAGGACGGCAAGCTGGGCGAGACCTACAACATCGGCGGCTGGAACGAGATGCCGAATATCGAGATCGTGAAAACGGTGTGTGCGCTGCTGGATGAAATGCGCCCCGATGCGGCCGGGCTCTACACGCGTCTGCTGACCTATGTGAAAGACCGCCCCGGCCACGACCGCCGCTACGCTATCGACGCCAGCAAGATCCACCAGGAGCTGGGCTGGAAACCCGCTGAAACTTTCGAGACGGGCATCCGCAAGACGGTGCGCTGGTACTTGGACAACATGCAGTGGGTGGAGAACGTCGCCAGCGGGGAGTATCGCAACTGGCTAGATACGAATTACGCCGAAAGGGGCGCGCAATGAGTCGCAAGGGAATCATTCTGGCCGGCGGCTCGGGCACCCGGCTTTATCCGGCCACGCTCGCCGTATCCAAACAGCTGCTGCCGATCTACGACAAGCCGATGATTTATCACCCGCTCACCACGCTGATGCTGGCGGGGATCCGCGACATCCTGATTATCTCGACGCCGCAGGACACGCCGCGCTTCGAGCAGTTGCTGGGCGACGGCAGCCAGTGGGGTCTCAATCTGCGCTATGCGGTGCAGCCGAGCCCGGATGGCTTGGCGCAGGCGTTTGTCATCGGCGCGGACTTCGTCGGCAACGGCCCGAGCGCGCTGGTGCTGGGCGACAACATTTTTTACGGCCATGAAATGACCGAGGATTTGTGTGCTGCCAGCGCACAGGAAGAGGGCGCTACCGTGTTCGCCTACCGGGTACACGATCCAGAACGCTACGGCGTGGTGGAATTCGACGCCACCGGCAAGGCGATCAGCCTGGAAGAAAAACCCACGCAGCCGAAGTCGCACTATGCCGTGACCGGCCTGTATTTCTACGACAACCAGGTGGTGGACATGGCCCGCAACCTGAAGCCGTCGCCGCGTGGCGAACTGGAGATCACCGACATCAACCGCCTTTACCTCGAAGCGGGCGCGCTCAACGTGTCGATCATGGGACGCGGCCATGCCTGGCTCGATACCGGCACCCACGAATCGCTGCTGGAAGCGTCGATGTTCATCGAGACGATCGAAAAACGCCAGGGGCTGAAAATCGCCTGCCCGGAAGAAATCGCCTATCGCCAGAACTACATCACGGCAGAACAAGTGGCCCGCCTCGCCGAGCCGCTGAAGAAGAATGCGTATGGGCAGTATCTGTTGAATATGCTGAATGAACGGGTGTTCTGATGAAGGCGATTGAAACCCATCTCCCCGGTGTGCTGCTGTTGGAACCCAAAGTGTTCGGCGACGCGCGCGGATTTTTTCTGGAAAGCTGGAACCGCCAGACCTTTGCCGAGTTGGGGCTCGATCTGGATTTTGTGCAGGACAACCACTCACGTTCGAGCAAGGGCGTATTGCGTGGACTGCATTACCAGCTCAACGATCCGCAGGGCAAGCTGGTGCGGGTGGTGAGCGGTTCTGTGTTCGATGTGGCGGTGGACTTGCGCAA
>JAGVGD010000158.1 GCA_020057245.1 Thiobacillus sp.
CATCCTGCGTGCATGGCGCGGCGCGGGCCACACGCCGGCGGCCTCCGGTGCGGGGATCTTGTTGCGCAGGAAACCCGGCATCACGCCGCGCGCGCTCTGGCCGAGCTTGAGCACGCTGTTGAACAGCATGGGCGACAACAGGCCGGTCTTGAGCGCGGCGCGGGTGGCGGTTTCGCGCGCGCCGCGTCCAACGACCAGCTCGACCTGCGCGCGTCCTAAGTCGATCAGCTTGCCGTATTCCACCCCCGACGGACAGGTGGTTTCGCAGTTGCGGCAAGTGAGGCAACGGTCGAGGTGAAGCTGGGTCTTGACCGTGGGCGTGGCGCCTTCGAACACCTGCTTGATCAGGTAAATGCGGCCGCGCGGCGAATCGAGTTCGTTGCCCAGCACCTGATACGTGGGACAGGTGGCGAGACAGAATCCGCAATGCACGCAACTGCGCAGGATGCTTTCGGCGAGATCGCCCTCGGGGGTGTTGCGGAAGGATGCGGCGAGTGTGGTTTGCATGGTCGGGCGCAGGTCAGAAGTCCGGATACATCCGTCCGCGATTGAGGATGCCCTTGGGGTCGAAGCGCTGTTTGAGATTGCGATGCAGGGTGTGCAGCGCGGGCGTGAGCGGACTGAACACGCCGCCAACCGGTGCTTTGCCGCGGAACAGCGTTGCGTGGCCGCCGCCGCTTTTGGCCGCTTCGAACAACGCGGCGGCGGGCAGGTCGCTGACCAGCCAGCGCACCGCGCCGCCCCACTCGATCCACTGCGCTTCGCCCAGCTTGAGCGGCGGCGTGGTGGGTTTCACCGCCAGCCGCCACAAGCTTTGATTCGATGTGGCCGGGCGCAGATCGAAAAAGGGCGTCGACTGGTCGCGCAGGCGCTGCCAGAACGCGGCGGCGTCCTTCAATATTTCGCCCCCCAGCCTGGCCTGCGCAGCGTGCACGGCGGACACCGCGCCCGACAGCCGCACCGTCAGCAAGCCGGCATGCCAGCTGGTCGCCGACAGCGGCAGCGGCTGGCCCGCCCACTGGTTCATTTTGAGAATGGCCGCCGCCTCGTCGAGCTCGAATTGCAGTGTGGTTTCCGCCGCCGGCTTCGGCAGCACCTTGAGCGAGGCTTCAGTAATGAGGCCGAGAGTGCCGAGCGCGCCGACCATGAGCCGCGACACGTCGTAGCCGGCGACGTTCTTGATCACCTGGCCGCCGAAGCGCAGCGGCTGACCGGTGCCGTCGATGATGCGCACGCCGAGCACGAAATCGCGCGCGGCGCCGGCATAGGGGCGGCGCGGGCCGGACAGGCCGGCGGCGATGCAGCCACCGAGGGTGGCATAAACCGGTTTGGGCTCAGCGTTTGCGCCCTCCCCCCCGGAGGGGGAGGGTTGGGGAGAGGGGGCAAAATGCGGTGGCTCGAACGCCAGCATCTGGTTCTGTCCGGCGAGCAGCGCCTCGATTTCGGTGAGCGGGGTGCCGGCGCGCGCGGTCAGGACCAGTTCCTTCGGCTGGTAATCGACCACGCCGGAAAACGCGCGCGCAGAGAGCACCTCGCCCTCATCGGGATTACCGTAAAACGTCTTGCTGCCGCCGCCCTGGAGGATGAGAGGCGAGTCGTTCTCATACGCGGCGCGGATGCGCTCGATCAGGATGTCCGGCATCAGAATCTCGGCAGTTCGGGATGCGGCAGTTGCCCGCCGCTGATATGCATCGCGCCCCACTCGGCGCAGCGGTGTAGCTCGGGCACCGCCTTGCCGGGGTTGAGCAGGGTGTCGGGATCGAACGCGGCCTTCACCTCGTGGAAGCGCACGAGTTCCGGTGTGGAAAACTGCGCGCACATCTGGTTGATCTTCTCCAGGCCGACGCCGTGTTCGCCGGTGATGGTGCCGCCGACTTCGACGCACAGCTCCAGAATTTTGCCGCCGAAGGCTTCGGCCTTGTGCAGCTCGCCGGGCTGGTTGGCGTCGAACAGGATCAGCGGATGCAGGTTGCCGTCGCCGGCGTGAAACACGTTGGCGACCGCCAGACCATATTCCGTGCTCATCTCGCTGATGCGTTTCAACACGTGTGGCAGTTGCGCGCGCGGGATGGTGCCATCCATGCAGTAGTAATCCGGCGCGAGTCGCCCCACCGCCGGGAACGCGGCCTTGCGCCCGGCCCAGAACTTGAGGCGCTGTTCCTCGCTTTCCGCGGTGCGGATTTCGGTGGCGCCGGAAGCGGTCAGCACCTCGCGCACGGTAAAGATGTCGTCCGACACTTCCTCGTTGACGCCATCGACTTCGCACAGCAGCAGCGCTTCGCAGTCGAGCGGATAACCGGCGTGGACGAAGGCTTCGGCGGCCTGGATGGCGAGCCGGTCCATCATTTCCAGCCCGGCCGGAATCACCCCGGCGGCAATGATGTTGCCGACTGCCGCACCGGCCTTTGCCACGTCATCGAACGCCGCCAGCACCACCTGCGCGCGCTGCGGACGCGGCAGCAGCTTGACGGTGACTTCGGTGATCACCGCGAGCATGCCTTCCGAGCCGGTCATCAAGGCGAGCAGGTCGTAGCCCGCCGAGTCCAGCGTGTCGCTGCCGATTTCCAGCAGTTCGCCGGACACGGTCCAGGCGCGCAGCTTGAGGATGTTGTGCACGGTCAGGCCGTATTTGAGGCAGTGCACGCCACCGGAGTTTTCCGCCACGTTGCCGCCGATCGAGCAGGCAATCTGCGACGACGGATCGGGCGCGTAGTACAGGCCATGCACCGCCGCCGCTTCGGAGATCGCCAGGTTGCGCACGCCCGGCTGCACGGTGGCGGTGCGCGCCAGCGGATCAATCTGCTTGATCTGGTTGAGCTTGGCCAGCACCAGCAACACCGCGCCGTCGATTGGCAGCGCGCCCGCTGCGAGACCGGTGCCGGCACCGCGCGCCACCACGGCAATTTTCTCGGTGTGGCACAGCTGCAGGATCGCCGCCACCTGCGCCTCGTTCTCCGGCAACACCACCACATCGGGAATGTTTCGGTAGGCCGACAGGCCGTCGGACTCGAAGGGCATCAGGTCCTCGCGCTCGTGCAGCACGCAGTGCGGCGGCAGCAGACGGCGCAACTGGGACAGGAAGGCGGGACTGAGCATGGCGGATGAAAGCGGGAATCAGGCCGCGAGTTTAGCCGGGCTGGCCGCCGCGTGCGAGGGCGCGAGCCGCCGGTAAGCCTCAGCCAGCGCAGCGTCGCCACCGACGTTGCCGGGAAAGATTACCACCGGCATCTGCGGCAGGCGGTGATCGGCCGGTGTTTGCACCACGGTGACGCCGGGCAGGATCTGCCCCAGCACGCGCGAAGCGGTCAGCGCCAGCCCGGTGGACAGCACGTCGTTGGAGGTGATGCCGCCCTTGCTGATCAGGAAACCCAGCGTCGGCGGCAGTAGCCGCACCACGTCCATCAGCGTGCCCGACACGGCCTCGCCGAACGCCAGCCGTTCGGCGGTGCTGGCGAACTTCAGCTCGGTGCGGCTGGTGAACACCACCGGGGTGAGGCCCTGCGCGTGGGCGTGGGCGATGCTCGCCGTCAGTTCCTCCACCAGCGCGTCACGCGCGGCGGGC
>JAGVGD010000055.1 GCA_020057245.1 Thiobacillus sp.
GCCGCGCGCACGGCGGGCAGCGCGGCCACTTTCGAAGCGCCCTCGCCCACCGCCTCGGTGCGGATCGCATCACTGACATCTTCGCCAGCCAGCCAGACCGCACCGTCTCGAAACAGGGCAGGCAGCGCGCTTGCCAATTCGGCCACGCGCGCCTCGTCCTCCAGCGCGACGGCGTTTTTCATCGCCGACAGCGCGGTCAGCCGGTACAGCGCGCCGCTGTCGAGAAAATGGAAACCGAGCGCAACCGCCACGCGTTCTGCCACGGTGCCCTTGCCTGAGGCAGAGGGGCCGTCGATGGTGATGACGGGTGAGGGGTGCGGAGCGAGCGATGAGGAATGGGTCACTGGACGATGCCTGCAAACACCTTGAAATACTCCGGGAAAGTCTTGTTCACACACGCCGGTTCGTTGATGCGCAGCGGCACGCCCCCCAGGCTCACCAGCGACAGGCACATCGCCATGCGGTGGTCGTCATAGGTGTCGATCACTGCGTTGGGAAGCAGCGTCTGCGGCGGCGTGATGCGAATATAATCCGCGCCCTCCTCCACCGTCGCGCCGACTTTGCGCAATTCAACCGCCATCGCTGCGATGCGGTCGGTTTCCTTGACCCGCCAGCTGCCGATGTTGGTCAGCGTGGTTGCACCGTCGGCGAACAGCGCCGCCACCGCCAGCGTCATCGCTGCGTCGGGGATATGGTTGCAGTCCAGCTCGATGGACACAAGCCGGCCGCTCGCAGGTGCGCGCGCCTCGATCCAGTTCGGCCCCATCTCGATCTGCGCGCCCATCAGCGCCAGCGCCTCGGCAAAACGTACGTCGCCCTGCACGCTGTCCCTGCCCACGCCTTCCACCCGCACCGGCCCGCCGCCGATGGCGCCGGCGGCCAGAAAATACGAGGCGGAAGACGCATCGCCCTCGACCCAGATTTCATCCGGGCTCTGGTAGCGTGCCTGCGCCGGAATCGTAAAACGCTGCCAGCCGTCCTGCTCGATCGCGACGCCGAAACGGCGCAGCATCGCCAGCGTGATGCCTATATAGGGCTTGGAAATCAGCTCGCCGACCACCTCGATGGTGGTGCGTCGCTGCCGCAACGGCAGGGCCATCATCAGGCCGGTCAGAAACTGGCTCGACACATTGCCGCGCACCTGGGTGGTGTCGCCTGCCAGTTCGGCAGGATGAATGGCCAACGGAGGAAAGCCTTCCTGCCCCAGATAATCGATGCGTGCGCCGAGCAGGCGCAAGGCCTCGACCAAGTCGCCAATCGGCCGCTCGTGCATCCGTTCGACCCCTTTCAGCACATACTCGCCGCCCGCCAGTGCGCAGGCCGCCGTCAGCGAACGGAACGCGGTACCGGCATTACCGAGAAAGAGTTCGGCCTGCTTGACCGGGAACGCTCCGCCCACACCTGTGATGGCGTAGTCGTCGGAATTGCTGCCATCCAAATTCTTCTGGCGCGCCACGCCCACGCCAAGCGCGCGCAAGGCATCGAGCATCACCCGGGTGTCGTCCGAATCGAGCAGTGCGCGCACCGTTGTCGTTCCGGCAGCCAGCGCGGCCAGCAGCAATACGCGGTTGGAAATGCTTTTTGAGCCCGGCAGGCGCACGGTGCCCTGTGCGGCGGATTGGGCGGGCAAATCGAGAAAGTCCATCAAACGTCCTTTGATTTCATCCAATTTTCGCGTGCGGTTCGCGCACGTGAAAACATGTTCAGCAAAGCGGCTGCATCTTCTGTCGATACGGCGGCACGCAAGGTTTGCAGTGCAAGCAGATAGGCATCGAGTTCAGCTAGCAGGGGCGCCTTGTTCGCCAGTGCAATGTCGCGCCACATCTCGGGGCTGCTGCCGGCGATGCGGGTGAAATCGCGAAAACCGCTGGCAGCCAGACGGAAATAGGTGTCGCCGTCGGCGCGTTGCGCCAGTTCATCGACCAGTGCGAACGCCGCCAGATGTGGCAGGTGACTCACGGCGGCGAAGACCCGGTCATGCTGGGCGGCATCGAGCGTTTCGACCTGCGCGCCAGTCGCCTGCCACAGCGCCTTGACGGTTTCGAGCGCATCGGCGCGTGTCTCGGCCAGCGGCGTCAGCACGATCTTCTTGCCGCGATACAAGTCGGCGCGCGCCGCATCCGGCCCGCTCTGTTCGGATCCGGCAATCGGGTGACCGGGGACGAAATCCGCAACGCGCACGCCGAGCACCGCACGCGCAGCGTCCACCACCTTGAGCTTGGTGCTGCCGGCATCGGTGATGATCGCACCGGGTTTCAGGTGCGGCGCCAGTTGCCGCAACACCGCTTCGGTTTCGCCCACCGGCAGCGCCAGAAGAATGCAGTCAGCCTGCCCGGCTTCCGCCCAGTCGACCGCACGGTCGATCAAGCCGCATTGCTGGGCGCGGGCAAGGCGGTCAGGATTGCGTCCAACGCCCAGCACCTGCCGCACCGCACCCGCCTGTTTCAGCGCCAGAGCAAACGAGCCGCCGATCAGGCCGGTGCCGACAAGGGCGAGTGTGTCGACGATCACAGGCAGGCTTTCAGTACGTCGAGGAAGCGGGCATTTTGCCCCGCCAGCCCGACCGACACACGCAGGAACTCCGGCAAGCCGTAATTGGCCACCGGACGCACGATCACGCCGCGCTTGAGCAGTTCGGTATTGATGCGCGCGGCGTCGCCAACCTTGGCCAGCAGGAAGTTGCCCCGGGACGGCACGCCGTCCACGCCAAGCGCGCTCAGGCCGGCAGCCAGCTGCGCCATGCCGGCCGCATTCAGCGCATAACTGCGCGCGAGAAAATCGACGTCATCCAATGCCGCTTCTGCAGCGGCGAGCGCGGGCGCATTGACGTTGAACGGATGGCGCACCCGGTTCAGCAAATCGATGACGGCCGCATTGCCCAAGCCATAACCGACGCGCAGCCCGGCCAGACCGTAGGCTTTGGAGAAGGTCCGCACGATCAGCAGGTTGGGAAAGCGCGCCAGCCAGGCCGTGGTGTCGCAACGCTCGGCATGCGGCAGAAACTCGCCATAGGCTTCGTCCAGCACCACCAGCACGTGCGGCGGCACGGTGTCGAGAAACGCTTCGACTTCAAGCCAGGGCAGAAAGGTGCCGGTCGGGTTGTTGGGGTTGGCGATCCACAGCACGCGGGTGTCGTCGCGAATGGCGGCGCCCATCGCAGCGAGATCGTGGCCGTAGTTTCTGGCCGGCACCGCAATACCCTGCGCGCCGGCGGTTTGCGTGGCGATGGGATACACGGCGAAGGCGTGCTGCGCGTACACCGCCGAAGTGCCCGCGGCAAGAAACGCCCGCGCAGCCATGTCCAGCACGTCATTCGAGCCGTTACCCAGCACGATCTGGCTCGCGTCAACGCCGCACTTGCCGGCCAGCTTGGCCTTCAGGGCGAAGCCGGCGCCGTCGGGATACAGCGCCATGTCGTACAGGGCATCCTGCGCGGCCGCCAGCGCCAGCGGACTGGGGCCGAGCGGGTTTTCGTTCGAGGCCAGTTTGACGATGTCGGCTTCGGCCAGACCCAGTTCACGCGCCAGTTCAGAGATGGGTTTACCGGGTAAATACGGCGCGATTGCGCGCACATGCGCCGGCGTTAAATCGCAACAATTCATGACAGCGCAGCAGGATAGGAGCCGAGAATTTTGAGGAAGGCGGCGCGCGCTTCGATTTCAGCCAGCACAGCGGCGAGCTTGGGATCCAGGCGGTGGCTTTCGCACACGATGAAAAACAGGTATTCCCAGTTGCTTGAGCGTGCCGGGCGCGATTCGAGCTTGCTCATGGAAATACCGGCTTCGGCCAGCGGTTGCAGCAGCTTGACCACTGCACCGGGCTGATTGCGCACGCCCACCACGAACGAGGTCTTGTCGCGCCCGGACGGCGCGGCATCGGTGACTCCAAGAACCAGAAAACGCGTGGTGTTGCTGACTTCGTCCTCGACCCGTGCCGCCACCACGGTCAGGCCATACAGTTCCGCGGCCGCCTCGCTGCCCAGTGTCGCAGCATCCGGCTCGGCCGCTGCGCGCCGTGCACCCTCGCTGTTGCTGATTACGCTGATGTATTCAGCGTGGGGCAAATGGCGCGTCAGCCACTGCTGGCACTGGGCGAGCGACTGGGCATGGCCGTAGACGCGCTGGATGCCGTCGAGGCTGGCCGGGTTGGCCGCGCTCCCCGCGCGCATCAGCATCTGGTGGATCGGCAGCATCACTTCGCCGCAAATTTTGAGCGGGCTGGCCACAATGAGATCCAGCGTGCGCGAAATCGCGCCTTCGGTCGAGTTTTCCACCGGCACCACCGCGAAATCGGCTCGCCCGGTTTCCACCGCGTGAAAACACGCGTCGATGCTGGCTTCGGCCAGCGCGTCGACTTCATGACCGAACTGCTTATGCACCGCCTGCTGGGTGAAGGTGCCGGCCGGCCCCAGATAAGCCACGCGCGTGGTCTGTTCGAGCGCACGGCAGGCCGACATGATTTCGCGGATCAGGCGCTCGACGGTGTCGCCCGACAGGGGGCCCGGATTGGACATGCGCAAACGCTGCACGATCTGCGCCTCGCGCTCGGGCCGGTAGATCCGTTCCTCCTTCTTGGCGCGTCTCACCATCTGCGCAATGACGGCGCGTTCCGACAGCAGTTTCAGGATGGCATCGTCGATACCATCGATGCGCGCGCGCAGAGCGCTCAGTTCGTCGGGTTGTTCGTTCATGCAGGCAAATTCCGCACAGCAAGCACGCCGGCAATCGCTGAAAGTTGCTGCAACACGGCATCGGTGGCGGCGCTGTCGATGTCGGCCAGGGTATAGGCCATGTCGCCTCTGGATTTGTTCAGCATGTTGTGGATGTTGATGCCGGCGCCGGCGAGCACCGATGAAATCTGCCCCACCATGTTGGGCACGTTGGCATTGGCTATCGCAATCCGGAAGGCCGATTCGCGCGCCATGGCGACGTTGGGAAAATTCACCGCATTCAGGATATTGCCGTTTTCCAGATAGTCGGCAAGTTGCTCGGCGACCATCACCGCGCAGTTCTCTTCCGCTTCTTCGGTACTGGCACCCAGGTGCGGCAACGCGACCACCTTGGCATGGCCCTTCAAAGCGTTGGCCGGAAAATCGCACATGTAGGCATGCAGTTTGCCTGCATCGAGCGCCTCGATCGCGGCGAGGTTGTCGACCACGCCTTCGCGCGCGAAATTCAGCAGCACCGCACCGGGCCGCATCACCCCGATGCGCTGCGCATTGATGAGATTGCGGGTGGCATCGAGCAGGGGCACATGCAGGCTGACGTAATCCGCCATGCGCAGCACATCCTCGACGTTCTCGGCGCGCCTGACCTGCTAGGGCAGGCGCCACGCTGCATCCACCGTAATCGCCGGATCGAAGCCGACCACGTTCATGCCCAGCTTGATCGCGGCTTCCGCGACGTAGGAACCGATGGCGCCGAGGCCGATCACGCCCAGGGTGCGGCCCGGCAGTTCGCTGCCGGCAAAGGCTTTTTTACCGGCCTCGGTCGCCTTGTGCATCTCTTCGTCCGTACCGGTCAGGCCTTCGACAAAACGGATCGCCGGCACGATGTTGCGCGCGGCCATCAGCATCCCGGCGATGACCAGTTCCTTCACCGCATTGGCGTTTGCGCCCGGCGCGTTGAACACCGGCACGCCGCGTTCGGACAGTTTCTTGACGGGAATATTGTTGGTTCCGGCGCCGGCGCGGGCGATGGCCTGCACCGACGGCGGAATCTCCATCTCGTGCATGTTGGCCGAGCGCACCAGAATGCCGTCCGCATCGACAACATCGCCGCCCACGGTGTAATGCGCCGGCAAGCGGGACAGTCCTTTGGCGGAAATGGCATTGAGGGTCAAAATCTTGCGCGCTTGGACCATGACGTTCAACCCTGATTTTTTTCGAATTCGCTCATGTAATCCACCAGCGCCTGTACGCCCGCCAGCGGCATGGCGTTATAGATCGACGCCCGCATGCCGCCGACCGAGCGGTGGCCTTTCAGCTGCAGCAGATTGCGTTCTTTCGCGCCCTTGAGAAAGGCCTCGTCGAGCGCCGCGTCGGCCAGGGTGAACGGCACGTTCATCAACGAGCGGTTGTCGAGCGCCACCGGCGAATTGTAGAAACCGGAAGCGTCGATCTTGCCGTACAGCAACCCGGCCTTCTCGCGATTGGTCTTTTCCATCGCCGCGAGGCCGCCGTTGGCCTTCAGCCACTTGAACACCAGACCGGCGGTATACATGGCGAAGGTGGCCGGGGTGTTGTACATCGACTCGTTGTCGGCGTGAATCTTGTAGTCGAACATGGTCGGCGTGCCCTTGAGCGTTTCGCCGATCAGGTCGTCGCGCACGATGACGAGGGTGAGGCCGGCCGGGCCAATATTCTTCTGCGCACCAGCATAGATCAGGCCGAATTTCGACACATCGATCGGGCGCGACAGGATGGTCGACGACATGTCGGCCACCAGCGGCACATCGCCCGTGTCAGGCGTCCAGAACAGCTCCACGCCGCCAATGGTTTCGTTTGGCGTGTAGTGGACGTAAGCTGCATTCGGGTCGAGCTTCCACTGGTCCTGCGTCGGTGCGTAGCTGAAGTTCTTGTCTTCGCTGGTGGCCACCACGTTCACCGCGCCATAACGCTTGGCTTCCTTGATGGCCTTCTTCGACCACTCGCCGGTGTTGAGGTAATCGGCGGAGGTTTTGCCGCGCAGCAGGTTCATCGGCACCATCGCGAACTGGCTTGACGCGCCGCCCTGCAGGAACAGCACCTTGTAATTGGACGGAATCCCCATTACCTCGCGCAGATCAGCCTCAGCCTCGGCAGCGATGCCCATGAATTCCTTGCCACGATGGCTCATTTCCATCACCGACATGCCGCTGCCGTGCCAATCGACCAGTTCGGCCTGCACCTGTTGCAACACGGTTTTGGGCAGCACGGCGGGGCCGGCGCTGAAGTTATAAATGGTCATGCTGGGGTCTCCTCTTCGTTATCGGTTTCAGCCACTTTTTCCAGGCCAATCAGCGTTTCGCCCTTGTCCAGATTGATCAGCGTGACGCCTTGGGTCGAGCGGCTCATCGCGCGGATTTCCTTGACGCGGGTGCGGATCAGCACGCCGCCGGTGGTGATCAGCATGATTTCGTCATCTGCTTTCACCAGCGTGGCGGCCACCACGCGGCCGTTGCGCTCGCTGGTCTGGATCGCAATCATGCCCTGCGTCGCACGGGCGTGGCGGGTGTATTCGGTGATCGAGGTGCGCTTGCCGAAGCCGTTCTCGGTCGCGGTCAGCACGAAATCGTTTTCGTCTTCGGCCACCAGCAGCGAGATCAGCTTCTTGCCCTTGGCCAGTTTCATGCCGATGACGCCGCGCGCGGTACGGCCCATCGGGCGCACGTCGTTCTCGTCGAAGCGCACGGCCTTGCCGCCGTCGGAGAACAGCATCACATCATGACGGCCATCGGTGATCGACGCGCCTATCAGGAAGTCGCCCTCGTCCAGCCCCACGGCGATGATGCCTGCGGTACGTGGACGCGAGAAGTCGGACAGCGGCGTTTTCTTGACGATGCCGTTGCTGGTCGCCATGAACACATAGTGCTCATCGTCAAAGGACTTGACCGGCAACAGCGCATTGATCTTCTCGCCATCTTCCAGCGGCAGCAGGTTGACGATCGGTTTGCCGCGTGCTGCGCGTCCGCCCGCCGGGACGTTGTAGACCTTGAGCCAGTACATGCGGCCGCGGTTGGAGAAGCAGAGGATGAAATCGTGGGTGTTGGCGACGAACATCTTCTCGATGAAGTCTTCGTCCTTGGTGCCTGCCGCCTGCTTGCCGCGCCCGCCGCGCTTCTGCGCACGGTAGTCGTCCATCGGCTGCGACTTCATGTAACCGCCGTGCGACAGGGTCACGACCATCTCTTCAGGCTTGATCAGATCCTCCATCGACATGTCCTGCGCGTTCTCGACAATCACCGAGCGGCGGCCATCGCCGAACTGGTCCTGGATCTGCTTCAACTCTTCGCGAATGATCAGGGTGATGCGTGCCGGGGTGGCCAGTATGTCGAGCAGATCGGCAATTTTCGCCATGATCTCCTTGTATTCGCCAATGATCTTGTCGGACTCCAGATTGGTCAGGCGCTGCAGTTGCATTTCGAGAATGCGCTGCGCCTGAATCTCGGACAGGTGATAGCCGTCGGCGTGCAGGCCGAATTCCGGCCCCATGTTCATCGGGCGCGAGTATTCGGGGTCGATGCGTGCCAGCATTTCCTCGACCATCGCTGATTTCCATGCCTTTTCCAGCAGGCGCGTCTTGGCGATCAGCGGCGTTTCGGACGACTTGATCAGCTCGACGATATCGTCGACGTTGGCCAGCGCCACCGCCAGACCTTCCAGGATGTGCCCGCGTTCGCGCGCCTTCTTGAGGTCGAACACGGTACGGCGGGTGACGACTTCGCGCCGGTGGCGCAGGAAAGCGTCGAGAATTTCGCGCAGGTTGAGCAAACGCGGCTGGCCGTCGATCAGCGCCACCATGTTCATGCCGAAGGTGTCCTGCATCTGCGTCTGCTTGTACAGATTGTTCAGCACCACGTCGGCGTTTTCACCGCGCTTCAGCTCGATGTAGACGCGCATGCCCGACTTGTCTGACTCGTCGCGCAGATCGGAAATGCCGTCGATCTGCTTTTCGCGCACCAGCTCGCCGATCTTGATCAGCAGATTGGCCTTGTTCACCTGGTAAGGCAGTTCGTCGATGATGATCGCCTGCTTGCCGCCTTCCCTGCCCACGTCCTCGATATGGCAGGTGGCGCGCATCACCACGCGGCCACGCCCGGTGCGGTAGCCGTCGCGCACGCCGGAGAGGCCGTAAATAATGCCGGCGGTGGGGAAGTCAGGCGCCTTGACGATGGCGATCAGCGACTCGATGTCGATCTCGGGATCGTCGAGCAGCGCAAACAGCGCGTCGCAGATATCGGTGAGGTTGTGCGGCGGGATATTGGTCGCCATGCCCACTGCAATGCCGGACGAGCCGTTGATCAAGAGGTTGGGGATCTTGGCCGGCAGCACCAGTGGTTCGAACTCGGAGCCGTCGTAGTTGGGGCCGAAATCGACCGTTTCCTTGTCCAGGTCGGCCAGCAGCTCATGCGCAATCCGCGCCATCCGCACTTCGGTGTAACGCATCGCTGCCGCATTGTCGCCGTCGACCGAACCGAAGTTGCCCTGGCCGTCGATCAGCATGTAGCGCAGCGAGAAATCCTGCGCCATCCGCACCATGGTGTCGTACACCGCCGTATCGCCGTGCGGGTGATATTTACCGATCACGTCGCCCACCACGCGGGCAGATTTCTTGTAGGCCTTGTTCCAGTCGTTGGAGAGCTCGTTCATCGCAAACAACACGCGTCGATGCACAGGCTTCAGTCCATCGCGCACATCCGGTAGTGCACGCCCCACGATGACGCTCATCGCGTAATCCAGGTACGAACGCCGCATCTCGTCTTCGAGACTGACCGGGAGGGTTTCCTTGGCAAACTGTTCCATAACCGGCTTTTTATTGATCTAAAAGCCCGTGATTTTAGCATGGCCACCCCGTCCGGCGACCTTTGCCAAACCCCAGCCAAACAGTGAGAATGCAGCCCACATGAAAATCCCTGTCGATCTTCTTCTCCTGCCGCAATGGGTCGTTCCCGTCGAGACCGATGGCGCACTAAGCGACTACGGCGTGGCTGTTCGTGACGGCCAGATTCTCGATGTGCTGCCTGCCACCGATGCGCTGCTCCGCTACGAGGCTGCGCGCACCCTCGCCCTGCCCGGCCAGGTGCTGATTCCCGGCTTGGTCAACCTGCATTGCCATGCCGCCATGTCGCTCCTGCGCGGCTTTGCCGACGACCAGCCCTTGATGGTCTGGCTGCACCAGCACATCTGGCCGGCGGAGAAAAAGCACGTATCCGGGGCCTTCGTGCGTGATGGCACCCTGCTCGCCGCCGCCGAGATGCTGGCAGGCGGCATCACCACCTGCAACGACATGTATTTTTTCCCGCAGGCCGCGGGCGAGGCGTTCATCCAGGCCGGCATGCGCGCCGTGCTGGGCATGATCGTGCTGGAATTTCCCAGCGCCTACGCGGTGGATGCCGACGACTACCTGGCCAAAGGTCTGGCGATGCGCGACGAACTGAAGGAAGAGCCGTTGCTGAGCTTCACCTTTGCCCCGCACGCGCCCTACACCATTTCCGACGCCACTTTCGGTCGCATCAACACCCTGGCCGAACAGCTCGGCCTGCCCATCCACACCCACATTCACGAAACCGACGACGAAATCCGCGACAGCATCAAGCAATATGGCGTGCGTCCGCTGGAACGGCTGGCGCGGCTGGGCCTGTTGGGGCCAAATTTCATCGGCGTTCATGCAGTGCACCTCGACGACGCCGAAATCGAACTGTTGGCGCAGCATGGCTGCCATGTGGCGCATTGCCCCAGCTCGAACCTGAAGCTCGCCTCCGGCATCGCGCCGGTAGCCCGGCTCGTCGGCGCGGGCGTCAACCTCGGCCTCGGCAGCGACGGCGCGGCCAGCAACAACCGGCTCGAC
>JAGVGD010000021.1 GCA_020057245.1 Thiobacillus sp.
AAATTGTTAAAGATCAATCGATTAACCAAGCATCAACTTCTTGCTTCGCCGTTTCGAGAGCCGCGCATTCTACAGAAATTCTGAAAGTGCACAACTGTTTTTAATTTCGATTCAACACAACTGCTGTGCAAACCGCTACTGTTTTTTCGACCGCACTGTTTTCGCAGCGCTTCGAAGAGGTGCGCATTCTACAGAGCAAACTCGCCCCGTCAACACTTTCAGCAAAACTATTTTAAATAATTGTTACACGCGCAAATCTGCGCTTCCCGACCTGGGCCACGACAGTAGCGCCTGACTGCACAGTCATCCCTTTATCCACTACGCGCTCTCCATCCAGCCGCACCCCGCCTCCGGCAATCTGGCGAATCGCCTCCGATGTGCTTTCAACCAGACCCGCCTGCTTGAGCAGCACCGGCACAGTCATCCCGCCTTCCATGCTGGTCAAACTGATTTCAGGCATATCCGCCGGCAATACGCCCTTCTGAAAACGCGCCTCAAATTCCACCAGCGCCTGCTGCGCAGCACTGGCACCGTGAAACCGAGCAACAATCTCCTGAGCAAACCCCACCTTGATGTCACGCGGGTTGGCTCCGTCAGCGACTTGCTGCTTCCATGCCGCGATGGTTTGCAGGGACTCAAACGACAACAGATGGATATAGCGCCACATCAATTCATCCGAAACCGACATTAGCTTTCCGAAAATCTCCTGCGGCGGCTCGTTGATTCCAATGTAGTTGCCCAAAGACTTCGACATTTTATTAACGCCATCCAAGCCCTCCAGCAGTGGCATCGTCAAAATACTTTGCGGAGACTGGTTATTCTGCTTTTGCAGCTCGCGCCCCATCAACAGATTGAATTTTTGATCCGTCCCCCCAAGCTCCACGTCAGCATTTAGCGCCACCGAGTCGTACCCTTGAATGAGCGGGTACAGGAATTCATGAATCGCGATGGGCTGCTGATTTGAATAACGTTTGTGGAAATCGTCCCGTTCCAGCATGCGGGCAACAGTATGTGTTGCAGCCAGCCGAATCATCCCCACCGAGCCCAGCCTCTCCATCCATTCAGAATTGAAGCGAACTTCCGTCAGGGCCGGATCCAGGATTTTGAACACCTGCTCCTGATAGGTTTTCGCGTTTTCGGCCACCGCTTCACGGGTTAATGGCGGTCGCGTGGTGTTTTTTCCTGTTGGATCACCGATCATTCCCGTGAAATCACCAATCAGGAATATGACTTGGTGCCCCAAAGCCTGAAACTGCCGCAACTTGTTAAGCAGCACCGTATGGCCCAAATGCAGATCAGGCGCAGTAGGGTCGAATCCCGCCTTTATCCGAAGCGGGCGACCAGTTTTCAGCTTTTCTACAAGCTCAGCCTCAACCAGCAGCTCATCGGCCCCACGTTTGATTTCTTGCAAAGCGTCCTGCATCAACTTCCTCTCTGTGCCAGTCAAGTTTTCCCGCACTTAACCGTAAACATTACGTACCAAACCATCTGACAGCAACGCAAGCTGCTGTTTGGACTCATAAATTCCCCAAAAATATTCATGGTAGAATGGGGTCTTGATTACGGAAGGGAACCGGTCTATGCCGCTCACCAAACTGAGAATCTTAACCGATCGCATGACCGGGGCGGAACGCCGTCTTGGCCTACGCACTCTGGTTGCTCTCTCTAGCCTGCCGCTCTTTGGCG
The DNA here is from genome assembly GCA_020057245.1 of Thiobacillus sp. Taxonomy (GTDB): domain Bacteria; phylum Pseudomonadota; class Gammaproteobacteria; order Burkholderiales; family Thiobacillaceae; genus Thiobacillus. The sequence continues at coordinate 1,687 of JAGVGD010000021.1, forward strand.
TTGTTGCCGCATTTGGCCTCGCCCCTGACACCAATACGCTTGATACGCCCCCGGAAAGCATTACCGAGGCTATCGCACTGCCCTCACTGAGCACTGCGCGTAACGCTTCATTCGTCCGAGAAGGCGTAACCCAATCGGGCGACACCCTCTCCAGCGTGCTGTCACGCATGAGAATCGACGACCTTGAAATCCAACGCGTGCTTTCGACCGATGCAGTTCATCAACTGGCTTCGAGCATCCGCGCCGGAAAACGCATCCAAGCCACGACCTCGCAGGACGGACAACTGCTGTCAATCCAGTTCGAGCGTGCGGATGGGTCCAACCTGTCGGTCCGTCGTCAAGGCGACGCCTTTGTTGCGGAAGCAGACGATCAACTGATCGAGAGCCGTGTCGTCATGCGTTCAGGCCGCATCCTGTCATCGCTATTCGGTGCAACCGACAGCGCCGGCATCCCCGACAAAATCGCCGACCAGATGACCGACGTGTTCTCTACAAACCTGGACTTCCGAGACGACCTGCGCCGTGGCGACACATTTTCGGTGATTTACACGGTGAACTATCGCAATGGCGAGCCTGTAGGCGCAGGCAAGCTGCTCGCGGCGGAGTTCGTCAATGCAGGCAAGCCGCTCCGCGCTGTTCTGTTCAGTGATCAGTCTGGCCGCGAGGACTATTACACGCCGGAAGGTGAATCCCTGAAAAAGGGCTTCTTGCGCTCGCCGCTCGAGTTTTCCCGGGTTACGTCCAGCTTCAGCAACTCGCGCAAGCATCCTGTTTTTGGTTTCCACCGCGCACATACCGGCGTTGATTTCGGCGCACCAACCGGAACCCGGGTCAAGGCCACGGGCGATGCCACGGTTGCCTTCGCTGGCCGCAAAGGGGGTTACGGCAATCTCGTCATCCTGCGTCATCACAGCGGCTACGAAACCTACTACGCACACCTGAGCGCATTTGCACCCGGCATTCGGCCAGGCCGCCCAGTCAACCAAGGTCAGGTTGTTGCCTATGTCGGCTCAACTGGCGCGTCTACTGGCCCGCACTTGCATTATGAAGTGCGCATTGGCAGCAAACCCTATAACCCAATGACCATCAAGTTGCCGGGTTCAGCTCCGCTGGACGTGGCTCAACGTGCGCAATTCCTGCAGCAAACAGCCAGCTGGTCTGAAAAGCTGGCTTTGCTGCGAGGCACCAACCTCGCTGCGCTCGATTGAGTGCGACACATCAGCATGAGACCGAGCATTTTGTCGGTCTCATGTCTGGCACCAGCCTTGATGGCGTGGATGCTGTTCTCGCCGAAGTAGACCCCGCCGGCCAAACCCGGCTTATTCATTCGCATTACCTGCCTTACACCGACAGCCTGCGCGCGCAGCTGCTGGCTTTGCACGCGCCCCAACCCGATGAAATCCACCTGGCTGCCTGCGCCGCCAACGATTTGGCGCGCCTGTATGCACAAGCCGTTAATGAGTTACTGAACAAGACCGCCCATATCAATGTACGTGCGATCGGTTGTCATGGCCAAACCCTGCGCCATCGCCCTGCCGACGGCTATACCCTGCAAATCGGCAATGCCGCCTTGCTGGCAGAGCTCACCGGCATCACCGTTGTTGCCGATTTCCGTAGCCGTGACATCGCCGCAGGCGGCCAGGGCGCACCACTTGTGCCCGCCTTCCACGCTCAGATGAGGCACCCTGAAATCCACCGAGTCATTGCCAACATAGGCGGCATCGCCAACATCAGCGATCTACCCAACAGCGGCCCAGTCCGGGGCTGGGATACCGGCCCCGGCAACATGCTGATGGATGCGTGGATCAAACGGCACTTGGGCGAACGTTTCGACCGCAATGGCGCCTGGGCCGCAAATGGCGTCATCCACGCGGAATTGCTTGATAGATTGCTCAGCCATGATTATCTGAAATTGGGGCCGCCCAAGAGCGCCGGACGTGAACAGTTCAACCTGGAATGGCTGGATAGCCTGATGAGCGGTTTGAGTCAGTCGGTTGAAGCCACAGACGTACAAGCCACACTGATCGAGTTCACTGCCATCAGTCTTTGCGACGCAATAAACCGCGATTGCCAGGGCACCCAGGAGCTCTACATCTGCGGCGGAGGCGTCCACAACGCTTTGCTGATGCAAAGGATCAGCGGCTGTCTGCCCGGCATACCGGTAAAGAGTTCAGTTGCGCTTGGCGTGGACCCGGACTGGATGGAAGCACTCGCATTTGCCTGGCTCGCACGCCAAGCCATGCATCATGCGCCAGGCAACCTGCCATCTGTCACGGGCGCACGAGGCGAGCGCATTCTGGGTGCGATTTACCCAGCATGAGCAGGCAAGCCGCCATAAAAAAAGGAGCCCAGGCTCCTTTTTTTAAAAGACTGCCCAATACTATTTATGCAGAAAACGAGGAACCGCAACCACAGGTCGTCGTGGCGTTCGGATTCTTGATGACGAACTGCGCGCCTTCCAGACCTTCCGAGTAATCGATTTCGGCGCCGACCAGATACTGGAAGCTCATCGAATCGACCAGCAGGGTTACGCCATTTTTCACCATTGCGGTGTCATCTGCGTTCTGCGCTTCGTCAAAGGTAAAACCATACTGGAAACCGGAACAGCCGCCACCGGAAACAAACACGCGCAGTTTCAGATCGGGGTTGCCTTCTTCATCAATCAGGCTTTTGACTTTGCTGGCCGCGCTATCGGTGAAGATCAGCGGAATTTCCATTTCGGTTGCTGCGTTCATGTTGGTGCTCCTTAAATAAGTATGGGCTAATTATCCGCATCACCCACGCTGCGTCAAGCAATGACCCTGTTTTCAACCCGGAGTTCCGGCCGCTCAAGCAGGCATGACGACTGCGGCATTCGCACGCGTCACCGAACGTTCACGGAAGCATTCCCACGGCTTCCAGCGCAGTGTCTTCGGGCTGGCCAAACATGATGTTCATGTTTTGTACCGCCTGGCCGGCTGCGCCCTTGACCAGATTATCAATCACCGACAACACCACCACACTGTCGCTTCCTGGTGGACGATGTACCGCAATCCGGCACATATTTGCGCCGCGCACCGATCGCGTTTCGGGGTGAGAGCCCGCAGGCAGAACGTCTACAAAAGCCTCACCCGCATAACGGCGCTCGAACAGGCTTTGCAAGTCGATATCAGCACTGACCCTGGCGTACAGCGTGGCATGGATCCCCCGGATCAAAGGCAACAAATGCGGGACAAACGTGAACCCCACAGCCTTGCCAGCAAAGGACTCCAGGCCCTGCTTGATTTCTGGCCAGTGGCGATGGCCACCCACGCCATAAGCCTTGAAATTGTCGGAAGACTCGGCGAACAAGGTGGCAATTTCCGCCTTGCGCCCCGCCCCCGAAACGCCCGACTTGGCATCCGCCACCAGAAACCCCAGGTCCACCGCTCCCGATTCCAGCAAGGGCAAAAAGCCCAATTGCACCGCTGTGGGATAACACCCGGGGTTGGCGATCAGGCGTGCGTTTTTAATGGCCGCCCGGTTGATCTCCGGCAGCCCATACACCGCTTCCGCCACCAGATCGGGGCAGGCGTGTTCCATTTTGTACCAGTGTTCCCACACCGCGATGTCCTTGATGCGAAAGTCCGCGGCCAGATCGATCACCTTGACGCCCGCGTCGAGCAAAGCCCGGGTCTGCTGCATCGCCACCCCGTTAGGCGTGGCGAAAAAAACCACATCGCAGTTCTCAAGCCCGGCTTCTTCCGGCGTGGAAAATGCCAGCTTTACGCGTCCACGCAAATTGGGAAACATTTCGGCCACCGACATGCCGGCTTCCTTGCGAGAAGTGATCGCCTTCAGTTCCACCTGCGGATGACGCTCCAGCAGGCGCAGCAACTCAACCCCGGTGTAACCCGTGCCGCCAACAATACCGACTTTGATCATGCTCAGTTTCCCTGGAAAGAATGGGCGCTATTGTAGAACACCCACGTAACAGCCATAAAAAAAGCCGCCCAAACACGGACGGCTTTTTGGCAGCGCCAAAAAATCAACGCTTGGAGAATTGCTTGCGGCGACGCGCCTTGTGGAAGCCGACTTTTTTACGTTCAACTTCACGTGCATCACGTGTCACCAGACCTGCAACCTTGAGCGTAGGCTTCATTTCGGGCGAGAACTCGATCAGTGCGCGGGTAATGCCGTGGCGCACCGCACCGGCCTGACCCGATTCACCGCCACCCGACACGTTGACCATGATGTCAAACGTATTCAGGTTGTCGGTCAACACCAGCGGTTGACGCACGATCATGCGGCCGGTTTCGCGAGAGAAATACTCATCTACAGGCTTGTCGTTCACAACGATTTTGCCGGTGCCTGCCTTCATAAACACGCGCGCAACTGATGATTTGCGACGCCCCGTACCGTAGTTGTAGTTACCGATCATGGTGTGGCCTTAAATTTGAGCGTTGATTTCCAGCGGCTTGGGCTGTTGCGCCTCATGCGGATGATCCGCGCCCGCATAAATTTTCATTTTCTTGATCATGGCGTAGCCAAGCGGACCTTTCGGGAGCATGCCCTTGACCGCTTTTTCCAGCGCACGACCGGGGAAACGCTCCTGCATCTTGCCAAAAGTCGTTTCGTAGATGCCGCCCGGGTAACCCGAGTGACGGTAGTATTTCTTGTCGAGCTCCTTGTTGCCGGTCACGCGCAACTTGGATGCATTGACGACAACAATGTAATCGCCCGTGTCGACGTGCGGCGTGAATTCGGGCTTATGCTTGCCGCGCAAACGGCGGGCAATTTCGGAAGCCAGACGACCCAGCACTTTGTTATCAGCATCAACAACGAACCAGTCGCGTTGAACTTCATGCGTTTTAGCGGAAAAGGTTTTCATGACCCAACCTCTGCACAGAGGACTATCTTGGAAAGCCGGGTAGTTTACCCGCGCAGCCCGAACAAAGTCAAACACTGTGTGTGAATTTCGCAGGGCGCCGACATACAATTCCTGCCATGTCCGCCTGGCTCGCCACAAATCTGATCGCTGCGGCCCTACTCCCGCCGCTGCTTCTGGTGCTATTGCTGACCGCAGGTCTCATTTTCCACCATCGCCGCCCCCGCCTGGCCATGTCGCTTATTTTTCTCTCCACAGCCGCACTCTATGCCCTGTCCACGCCATGGATGGGCGGCCTGTTGCTCCGGACACTGGAAATCAGCCGTCCGATTGAAGTCACCGACATACAAGAAGCGGAGGCCATTGTCGTACTGGGCGGCGGCAGACGCATCGCGTCCGCCGAATATGGCGGCGACACGCTGAACGGGATCAGCCTTGAGCGCCTGCGCTACGCAGCCCACCTGCACCGCAGCAGCGGCCTGCCCATCCTTGTCACCGGTGGCAAACCGGGGGGCGGCACGCTCGCCGAAGGCCACATCATGCAACAGGTTTTGCTGAGCGAATACGGTATTGCCAGCCACTGGGTCGAAGACGCTGCGCTCACGACCTGGGACAACGCACGCCTGTCCGCGCGGCATCTCAAACCCAACCAGATCCAGCGCATCGTGCTGGTCACCCACGCCTGGCATTTGCGGCGCGCCCTTCCCTTGTTCGAAGCGCAGGGCCTGAGCGTCGCCCCGGCCGGAATCCAGTTTTCCAGCGCCCGCATCGATTCCATTCTGGACTGCCTGCCCACCCCCGCAGGACTGCGCGACAGTACGTTTGCCCTGCACGAATGGCTCGGTATTCTGTGGTACAAACTCCGTTCATTTTTGTCTGAAGGAAACCCATGAAAGCCCGCGTCAAACTCATCGAAGGCGTCAGCTTTGTCGGCCAGAGCGAATCTGGCCATAGCGTCGTCATGGATGGCGCGCCCGAATCAGGCGGCAAGAATCTCGGCGTGCGTCCGATGGAAATGCTATTGCTGGGTCTGGGCGGCTGTTCCGCATTCGATGTCGTCCACATCCTGCGCAAAGGCCGCCAGCACGTGACCGACTGCATCGCCGATATCGATGCCACGCGTGCCGACACCGACCCCAAGGTGTTTACCCGGATCCACGTCCACTTCACCGTCAGCGGCAAAGGCCTCGATCCCAAGCGGGTCGAGCAGGCTGTCCACCTATCCGCCGAAAAATACTGCTCGGCCAGCATCATGCTGGGCAAGGTCGCTGAAATCACGCACGACTTCGAGATTCTGGAAAACTGAGCAAAAAAAAAACGGGCTCCCGAAGGAGCCCGTTTCAGTTTCGTCATTCAAACCGGGTTGCCCCGGCGTTGAATTAGAAAGAGTGCATCACGCCAACCGAGAAAGCGGAGTTGTCGTCATCAGCAATGGCCGAAGCAGGGAAGCCAGCAACTTGGTCGCTGGTGCCGCCGCCTGCGCCGAGGGTGATGTTCTGGCCGTCAGCATACAGAACGTAAACGGAAGTACGCTTGGACAGGTTGTAGTCCATGCCAACCGTCCACTGCTCGGGATCGATATAGTTCGTGGCGGCGGTGTCATACTCGCCTTGCATGTAGTTGGCCTTGAAGACCATCGCGCCCATGGTGTAGGAACCGCCCACCATCCATGCGTCGAAGTCGCCAGGCATGGTGCCGACGGTCGTGGAGTCGTCTTCCAGGCTGTCCAATTGGCCGACCAGTTTGAAGGCACCCATGGTGAAGCCAGCAGCCAGACGATACTGTGCGCCCAGGCCATTAGCCTCATGGTAATCGCCGTCGCCGTAGGCAAAGCCCACGAACAAGGGGCCGTTTGCGTAGGTTGCGCTCAGGTTGTACAGGCTGCGATCAGCCACGTCACCAGCGTTAGACGCTGCAGAAACCGGGTCGGTGGAGTAAGCAGCTGCAAAGCTGAAGCCGGTCCAGGTGGGGGAGATGTAGGCCACCACGTTGTCGCCACGGGTGTCGGAACCGACGCCCAAAACGTTACGCGAGTCAGCAATGGTGTCGCCGAACAGGTCAACTGCACGACCCACGAGCTTCAGCGGGGTGTCATGGTTACCGATCAGGGCGGTACCGAAACCACCCTTCAGGCCGACGAAGCTGTTACGGCTAGCCCAGGTGCCGTTCTGCTCGTCCAGATTGACGCCGGACTCGATCTGCCAAATGGCAGCCAGACCGCCGCCCAGATCTTCGGTGCCCTTGAAGCCGATGCGGCTGGCGTTGGAGGAAACCTGTGTGTCCGACATGTTGCTGTCGTCATAGAAAGACAGACCGACGTGCAGCTTGCCGTACACATCAACGTTGCTGGTGGCAGCGAAAGCCGGTGCGGAAACGACGCCGGCAACAGCCAGAGCGATCAGGGATTTTTTCATTGCTTTACTCCTAAGAAAGTAAAAATAAGAACCAATTATGGCTAAAGCTCTGCAGAGCTGTCCCACTTGGAAAAGTGCTTGTTGGACGGGGGTCGATTATCCAGACTGAGGCCGGGGCGGCAAGCAAACCTGTTGTTTTTTCTGTTTAGCGGTGGTGAAAGTGTTGTTTTGTTGCACCTGCGCTACAGCCTGCGGGCGCCTGCGCCCCCATGCCCACCTCCGACGGCCAGGTATCGCCTGCTTGAATAGCGTGTGCCGCCACTAGAATACGCATTCATCTTGTTCGATCCAAAGGACACACCATGCGCTGGGAACACGGACGCCGCAGTGACAACATCGAAGACCGGCGCGGCCTGCGCGTGGGCAGGAAGGGGCTGGCCGGGGGCGGCATCGGCGCGATCGTGCTGGCGCTGGTGGTGATGTATTTTGGCGGCGATCCGTCGGTGGTGCTGAATCAGGCCGGCGGCCCGATTCCTGACCCCGCCGGGCAGCAGGCTTCGCCTTCCAGCCCCGAAGAGGAAAAGCTCAAGGAATTCATGTCGGTGGTGCTGGCTGATACCGAAGATGTGTGGGGCGCACTGTTCAAGGCATCGGGGCACGTCTATTCGCAGCCCCATCTGGTGCTGTTTTCCGGCGCGGTGCAATCGGCCTGCGGTCACGCCGAAGCGGCGATGGGTCCTTTTTATTGCCCGGGCGACCAAAAGCTTTACCTCGACATGCGCTTTTTCAACGATCTGGCGCAACGCCATGATGCGCCGGGCGACTTTGCCCAGGCCTATGTGGTTGCGCACGAAGTCGGCCACCACGTGCAAACCCTGCTCGGCATTTCGGACAAGGTTCACACGGCGCGCAGCCGCGCGGGGGAAGCCGAAGGCAATGCCCTGCAAGTGCAGATGGAGCTGCAGGCCGACTGTTTTGCCGGGGTGTGGGCGCACCATGCCAACCGCGAACGGCAGATTCTGGAGCCGGGCGACACCGAAGAGGCCCTGGCGGCGGCGGCCGGCGTGGGCGACGACCGCCTGCAACAACAGGCGCGCGGCTACGTGGTGCCGGAATCCTTTACCCATGGCTCGTCGGAACAGCGGATGCAATGGTTTAGCCGCGGCATGCAAAGCGGCGATCCGGGACAATGCGACACGTTCAAGGCTGCGCGACTGTAGGTTTCCCCAGCGCGGGGCTAAACAGGCAACAAAAAAGGCGACACACGGGTCGCCTTTTTTGTTGTGCCGGGCCAACGCCTGCCTGCCTGCTGATTACTTTTTCTTCTTGACGGCGGGAGCCGGCGCAACGACAGCGATGGACAAGGCCTCGGTGTAGCTGATAACCACGTTATCGCCTTTGGCCATGTTGCTGAATCCCTTGACGCCTTCCTTGACCGGGAAAGTCGCTTCCTTGCCCTGCGGGCCCTTCAGCGTGACAGTGCGGGCTTTTTGATCGATCGCGGTGACCACGCCAGTGACTTCCGTGCTGTTTGCCACAATGATGCTGGGCTTGTCGCCTTTGGCCGCTCTGATCACGGCTTCTTTTTCTTCCACTTTCGGCGCCCCACCCATTTTGTTCACGCTGATGGACATTTCCTCAGCGTAGGTGGAGACAACCTTGTCGCCCGCGTTCATCTGGTCGAAGTTCACCATTTCGGGCCCGGCCGTGAAGGTGTGCGCCTTGCCATCCTTGGCCGTCAGCGTGAAGGTACGTTTGGCTTTGTCGACAGCCGTGACCGTTGCGCCTCCCGTGATGGAGTCGATCACGACCTTGTTGGGCAGCGTGGCGGAATCGGCCGATGCGGCCGAGGCGGACAGCGACAACACGGCGGCGCATACGACGGAATACAGTTTATTCATAACATCTCCAGGACTGAACTAAGGGATAAGCGGATCCCGTTTCAGGATCCCGCACACAAGACCTGTAAGCCTCACGCCCCGCACCGTGGGTGCAAGCGCTGAACATACGCGCGGCAATATAGCACCGCGCCACGCGCCGCCACAAGAACGGACAGGATTGGGGAACACGCGCTCAGGCCCAGCGGCCGAATCCGGCGATGCCCACCAGCAGCCGGACCAGCCCATACGCCAGCCACGACAGCATGCGTTGCGGCCAGGGGCGGCGTTGCCAGTCAGCCGCGTCGAGCGGGATGGCGTGACCGATAGCCTGTTGCAGGCGCTGCTCCAGGGTGGACGCAAATCCCGTGTCTTCAACCACGATGTTGGCCTCGCGCGCCACCAGCAGGCTGAACGGGTCGAGGTTGCTGGAGCCTACGGTCGCCCAATGACGGTCGATCACCGCCGCCTTGGCGTGCAGTTCGCTGGCCTGGTATTCGTAAATCTCGACCCCTGCCGCCAGCAGGTCGCGGTAAAGGGCACGCGATGCACTTTGATAAAAGGGGTGATCGGTATGGCCCTGCACCAACAGTTGCACCCGCACGCCGCGCGCCGCAGCCTGGCGCAGCAACTGCCTGAAGCGATGCCCTGGAAGAAAATAGGCGCTGGCCAGGATGATTTCGTCGCGCGCCAGAGCCAGCGCAGCAAGATAGGCCCGCTCGATTTCGCGGCGATGAGCGAAGTTGTCACGCACCACAAAGGCGGCACGCACGTGGCCATCGGTCGGCCAGGAGGGTTCGGCCCATTGCGCCGGCTCGCCGGTGCGCAATTGCGTCAAGGCCACCAGCTGCCACAGATGGCGCACGCTGGCGTGAATCTTCGCCAGCAACGGGCCCTGCACCTCGACGCTGAAATCAAACCGCGGCTGGGCGAACTGCACCGGCTCGAAGTCGTCGATCAGATTCATGCCGCCGATCACGGCAATGCGCGCATCGATCACCGCCAGCTTGCGATGCAAGCGCCGCAGATTGCGGGGATTGGAAAGCCAGCCCGTAAGGATCGGGCGATAGACCAGCACCCTGACACCCGCAGCGCTTAAGGCATCCTTCCAGGCGGTCGGTAGCAGACGCGAACCCACCCCGTCGATCAGCAAGCGCACCCGCACGCCGCGCTGCGCAGCGCGGATCAGGGCAGCCTGAACCGCTCCGGCGGTGGGGTCGGGGTTGAAAATATAGGTTTCCAGGTGGACTTCATGCTGCGCGGCGTCGATGGCGGCAATCAGGGTCGGAAAGAAGTCGGTTCCGCTTTGCAGCAAGCGCAGGCAATTGCCGGGAACCAGATCGACACCACGAAAAAACAAGGGCCGCCAGCGATTGCGCGCGGGCATCAGACTGCGCGAAGCTGGGCCGTCAGGGCGGCATGGTCGGAAATACGGTGCCAGGCGTTACCGGTTTGGACACGCGCGGACTGGATGCTGAAACCGCGGATATAAATCCGGTCCAGCTGGAACATCGGCAAAAAGGAGGGGTAACTGCGCGCCGTCTTGCCATGATGGGTTTTGAACACTTCGACCAGCCCCAGCTCGTCTTCGAAGAAGTGTCCCGCGCGCACCAGCCAGTCGTTGAAGTCGCCGGCCAATATCAGCGGCGCATCGTCCGGCACCATCGCGTGCACGCGCGCCGCGATCATTTGCAGCTGACGCCTGCGGCCGCGCTCGGTCAGCCCCAGATGGACGTTGATGCAGTGCACCGGCACCTCCATGCCGGGCACTTCGATTTCGCAATGCAGCATGCCGCGGCTCTCGAACGCATGCGCCGAAATATCCTGGTTTTCCCACGACAGGATCTTGTGGCGCGACAGGATGGCATTGCCGTGGTGGCCGGTGTCGTACACGCAGTTCTTGCCATAAATGAAGTCGGTATAGACGTGTCCTGCCAGAAATTCGTGCTGCGGCTTGGCCGGCCAGTGCTGGAAGCGGCTGGCACGCACGCCATGCACGCCCTGCACCTCCTGCAAAAACACGATGTCGGTGCCCAGCGCGCCCAGGCGATCACGCAGTTCGTGCACCGTCAGCCGCTGATTGAATTGCGACAGACCCTTGTGCATGTTGTAACTGGCGATGTGCAGCGAAGCGTTCATGGGCCAATTATAGGGCGGGCAGGCGGCGAATCGCAGCGGCATTGCTGGGCGAGAAACAGACCTCGGCAGCCGCCTCGCGCGGCAGCCAGCGGTAATGCAAATGCTCACGCGGCGCCAGCGTGACAGGCAAGACGCCCGGCAGGCACAGACCAAACACATGTTCGGTGTTGTGCGTCACGCCAGGCGCGTAGCGATGGCGCCAGCGTTCATAAATTTCGTAGCGGGTTTCAATCCCCCAGTCGGTCAGCTCAAACTGGCCGGCATCCAGCCCGGTTTCCTCAAGCACTTCGCGGATCGCGGTTTGCGTCAGGGTTTCACCTGCATCCTGCGAACCGGTGACCGACTGCCAGAGCCCCGGCGCATCGGCACGTTCCATCAACAGCACCTGGCCGTCCGCCGTGTGGATCACGACGAGGACGGAAACCGGGATTTTATGCATGCTCAGAGGATGCGGGCGTTGAGCGGGGTTCCAGTCGCCAGGACGGCGATCAGGCGGTCGATATTCGGATGCCTGCCCGGATGCAGGCTGGCGTCTTCGGTGTGCTCGGCGAAAATCGCCAGGCCTTCGGCCGCCGCCTCGGCATTGATCGCACCGTATTGCTGCGCCAGATGGGCATACACGCGGAACGAGCCTGCGGTGCCGGGGGCGTTGGCGATGACGGCGACTTCCGCACCGCTGCCGTCTGTCAGAACGAGCTGCTCGCCGGCGAACTCGGGCAAGGTCTTCAGGGTATCGGCGAATTTCATTTCAAATCCTGTATCCGCGAAGTACGCGGATAAAAAAGCTCAGGCCGCCTTGTCGGATGCGACCGGATTGCGCAAACGGATGTGCAGCTCACGCAACTGCTTGTCATCCACCACGTTCGGCGCATTGGTCATCAGGCAGCTGGCGCGCTGGGTTTTGGGGAAGGCGATGACGTCACGGATCGACTCGGCGCCGGTCATCAGCGTGACCAGACGATCCAGGCCGAAAGCCAGACCGCCATGCGGCGGTGCCCCGTATTGCAGCGCGTCGAGCAGGAAGCCGAATTTCTCGCGGCGCTCGTCTTCGCCGATGTTGAGCGCAGCGAACACCTTGTCCTGCACCGCCTGCTTGTGGATACGCACCGAACCGCCTCCGACCTCCCAGCCGTTCAGCACCATGTCGTAAGCCTTCGACAGACACTTGCCGGGGTCAGTGGCGAGCCAGTCTTCGTGGCCATCCTTCGGTGCGGTGAACGGATGGTGCAGCGCATCCCAGCGGTTTTCGTCCTCGTTGAACTCGAACATGGGGAAATCGACCACCCACAGCGGCGCCCAGGCGCGGCCGTCGAGGTGGCCTTTCTCGTGGCCGATTTTCAGGCGCAGCGCACCGAGCGCGTCGTTGACCACCTTGGCCTTGTCCGCACCGAAGAAAATCAGGTCGCCGTTGGCCGCGCCGGTGCGCTCCATCACAGCCTTCAGCGCAGCTTCGGACAGGTTCTTGACGATGGGCGATTGCAGGCCGGTTTCATTCAGTTGCGACACATCGTTGACCTTGATGTAGGCCAGACCCTTGGCACCGTAGATCTTGACGAATTCGGTGTAGGCGTCGATCTCGCTGCGCGAAAGCGCTGCGCCGCCGGGAATGCGCAATGCCGCGACGCGGCCCTTGGCATCGTTGGCGGGGCCGGAAAACACCTTGAACGCGACGTCTTTCATCGCATTGCCGACATCGACGATTTCGAGCGTGACGCGCATGTCGGGCTTGTCGGAACCGTAGCGATTGATCGCCTCGTGGTAGGTCATGCGCGGGAAGGCGTCGGCAAACTCGACGCCCTGCGCTTTCATCAGCATGTCGCGGATCATGCCTTCGACCAGCGCCATGATCTCTTCCTCGCCGAGGAAGGAGGTTTCCAGGTCGACCTGGGTGAATTCGGGCTGGCGGTCGGCGCGCAGGTCTTCGTCGCGGAAGCATTTGGTGATCTGGAAATAGCGGTCGTAGCCCGCCACCATCAGCAACTGCTTGAACAGCTGCGGCGACTGCGGCAGCGCGTAGAACATGCCGTCGTGCACCCGGCTCGGCACCAGGTAGTCGCGCGCGCCTTCCGGGGTGCTGCGCGTCAGCATCGGCGTTTCGACTTCCATGAAGCCGTGCGTGTCGAGGTAGTCGCGCATGATTTTGGAAACGCGGTAGCGCAGCTTGAGGTTCTTCTGCATCGGCTCGCGGCGCAGGTCAAGATAGCGGTACTGCAGGCGGATGTTTTCGTTGATGTTGTCGTCGTCGATCTGGAACGGCGGCGTCAGCGAAGCATTCAGCACTTCCAGATCCCGCGTCAGCATTTCGACCATGCCGGTCGGCATGTTGGGGTTTTCAGTGCCGGCCGGGCGGGCGCGCACCAGGCCCTCGATCTTCAGCACGAATTCGGAGCGCACTTCCTCGGCCAGCTTGAATGCGGCCGGCGTATCGGGGTCGATCACCACCTGCATCATGCCTTCGCGGTCGCGCAGATCGATGAAGATCACGCCGCCGTGGTCGCGCCGCCGGTGCGCCCAGCCGCAAATCGTGATGGTTTTTCCGATATCGCCGGCGCTGACCGCGCCACAGTAATGAGTCCGCATGCTGTTTCCTGATTGCTTTCTATTGTTGAATCCCGGGGCGCGTTTCGCCGGAGGCCACGCCCATCGAAATAATGTATTTGAGCGCGCGATCGACCGGAATATCCAGTTCGATGACCTCGCTCTTTTTTACGTAAAAATAAAACCCGTTGACCGGACTCGGCGTGGTGGGAATGAACACCGCCACATGCGCTTCCGGCAGCATGATCGCCACCTCATTCGGCACATTGGTCTGAAACGCCAGCGACCACGCCTGCGGATGCGGATAACGTACCAGCAACACTTTACGAAACGCATGACCGCTACCGGACAACAGCGTGTCGGACACCTGCTTGACGCTGCCGTAGATGCTTTTGACTACCGGAATGCGTGCCACCAGGGCCTCGGTCCAGTCGATCAGCTTCTGGCCGAAGAAATTGGTGGCGAACACGCCGGTCAGCACAATCACCAGCAAGGTCAGGATCACGCCCAGACCCGGAATGCGCATGCCCAGCCAGGCATGCGGCTGCCACGCCGCAGGCAGCACGGTGAGCGTCTGGTCCATGCTGCCGATCAGCAGGTCGAGCACCCACAGCGTGATGCCCAGGGGCACCCAGATCAGCAGGCCGGTAATGAAATAACGTTTCATGGAAATAGTGGTTATACAAACAAAGAAGCGGGCGGCTTACACCGCCCGCTTCCAGAGTCGCGACTCAACCTCAGTTACAGGCCGGACATGCGCCGGTGCCGCATGCGGGGGACGGCGCCTCGGACTTGGTTTCCGCAGGCTTGCTGCCGTTGCCCTTGAAATCCGTGGCGTACCAGCCATTGCCCTTGAGCGCGAACCCGGCGGCGGTCACCTGCTTGGCGTAATCCGCCTTGCCGCACGACGGGCACACGCTCAGGGGCGCATCCGCAATTTTTTGCATTTCATCCTGGGCAAAACCGCAGGACGTACATTTGTAAGCGTAAATCGGCATAAAAATTCTCCGACAATCAAGAAGTTGCGTGATTATACCCCTGCGGGGCACACGTACCCAATAGGGCCGGGCACAAGTACCCAATAACGCAGGCACAGCGCCCAGACAGCCCGATTCCTTCCGAGCGAACGGACTACCCAATCAAGCCCCCTCACCAAGCCATACTGAAACTGCCATATACCCGGCTGCTGTAGACATTGGTGTCGCGGAACTCGGTGTACGCATCGCCCATATTCTGTCCGACGATTGCCATTTCAACGTCGCGGCCTTCCCATTTCCAGCGGCGCGCCAGACGTGCGTCCACGCGGGTGAACATTTCCGTCAAATCCCCCTCGGACAGCCACTTCATTTCGTCGTAGTGCCAGGCGCCCAGACTGACCATCCAGCCATGGCCCATGCGGTAGCTGGTCAATATCTGCCAGCTGTTGCGCGGCGAGGAGACGGGAATATCCTTGTTGAAACTGGCCGCAGTGGAGGATGGGATGTCCGAGCGCATGAACACCCGTGCGAAATAGGCGACGACGTCCAGCGACTCCGTCGGCCGCCAGCGCAACTGAAGTTCGCCGCCCTGGGTGTCGACCGTACCGATATTGCCCGACTGGAGTTCCTTCGGCCGGATGCTGGCGTCGTCAGAGGGGTCGAACAAGTCGTTGCTCTGGCCGATAAACCGATCGATGTGATCCTTGAACAGGCGCACATCCAGTTCCAGCCGGGCGGGCTGGAACTGGCCCACATAGCCAATCTCACGCGACAGCAAACGTTCGGGCTCAAGCCCGTCCGAAGGCACGGTCACCACGTCGCCGACTGCCCCGGACTGCAACAGAAAGACCTGATTGCCCTCTTCTTCGAAGAACGTCGGCGAGCGGTACGCCCGCGAGATGCCCATGCGGAGGGTGTGTCCCGGCGCCAGGGTAAAGTTGACGGCGGCACGCGGCGAAACATCTGCGCCGGTGTAGTAATGATGCTCCAGCATGGCGCCCGCCTGCAGCAGCATCCAGTCGTTGGCCCGCCATTCGATGTTGGCCGAGGCACGCGCGAGTTCACCGCGCAGGGTCCGGTCCGAATTGTAGTTTTGCGGGCTGCGCACGGTTTCCTGCCGGACCTCACCGCCCCAAACGGCGCGCAAATCAGGCGCCCACTGGTCATTGACCTGCAGCTCGATGCTGCTGCGGGTTTGCTGCAGATATTGGTCCACGTTGACCGTGACGGGCGGCACGGTCAAATCCGCCAGCTTGTTGGCATCGAAGCGGTTCTGGCTGAAATAGGCCTGTACCCGCCACTCGCGCATGGCGGATTCCACCTTGTGATAAACCAGCTGCAGATACTGCGCCCGCGAATCCTGCTCGTTCGGCTCGACCAGGGAACCCAGTTCCCCGGTGAGTTTGCCCGCATCCCAGTTGCCCTGCGACACGCCAAACTGCGCCATCACGTCCGAGTCCGGGGTGAGCTGCCAATCCATGCGGCCATTGACGAAGTAGGTATCGCTCGCTTCAAAATACTGTCCGTTCGCATTACTGGCAGCGGATTTAAAGGTCACATCGCGCTCGAAGCGGTCACGCTGCTGCGCCGATGCGGTAATGCGATACCGCATGGCCTCGTCGCCGCCGCCATGGCGCACCGTCAGTCCGCCCATGCCCTGCTCGCCCACCTGCATCGACACGAACTCGCCCGGCACCTGCGCCGCAGTTTTGGAAATGATGTTGATCACCGCAGCAAAGGCGTTGGCACCATACACCGCAGCATCCGGGCCGCGCACCACTTCGATGCGTTCGATGTCGTCGATGGAAAGCGGCAAATCCGCCCAGTTCACCGCACCGTAGTGCGCGCTATAGATCGAGCGGCCGTCGACCAGCACCTGAAAACGCCGCGAATAGGCATCGCCCAGCCCGTGATAACCCGCGGCCCAGGTGTTGTCGCGGGTATACGACACCGCAAAGCCCGGCACCAGCCGCAACAATTCGGGGATATCGCGAAAGCCCGATGCCCGGATCATGTCCTGGTCGATGATGGTGACGGCAGCAGGTGCTTCATTGACCGGCTGCGACAGGCGCGAGGCCGACAACACCACCGGCAGCTCGTCGAGAAAGTCCGCCTCCG
The DNA here is from genome assembly GCA_020057245.1 of Thiobacillus sp. Classification (GTDB taxonomy): domain Bacteria; phylum Pseudomonadota; class Gammaproteobacteria; order Burkholderiales; family Thiobacillaceae; genus Thiobacillus. The sequence continues at coordinate 18,536 of JAGVGD010000021.1, forward strand.
ACTCGGCTGCGGCGGCTGGCAGCGACAAGCCGGCGAGCATGGCCATGACGTACCCGCGCAGCAGGGTGTTGACGACAGGGATGGACATGCTGCGCAAAGGGATGATCAGGAATATAAGGACACCGGGATTCTGCAGCAATTCAAGCTTGCTGGCTCGAAATCCGCACGGAATTGCAGCCAGGTCAGGATCAGAACGGGATATCGTCTTCCATATCGTCGAAACCGCTCGATGCCGGGCGCGCAGGCGGGGCGCTGGGGCGCGGCGCCGGCTTCGGTGCAGCCTGCTGTGTGTAACCGCCGTCGTCCATGTCCGCCATGCCGCCACCGCCCTTGCTGCCGAGCATCTGCATGCGGTCGCCGCGGATCTCGGTGGCGTATTTTTCGACGCCATCCTTGTCGGTGTATTTACGGGTGCGCAGCGAGCCTTCGACGTAAATCTGGCTGCCTTTCTTCAGGTACTGGCCGCAGATTTCGGCCTGACGGCCAAAGAAGCTGATGCGATGCCACTCGGTGGCTTCCTTCATCTCGCCACTTTTGTCCTTGAATTTATCGGTGGTGGCCAGCGCCAAATTGGCGACGGCATCGCCGCTCGGCAAATAGCGCATGTCGGGATCACGCCCCAGGTTGCCGACCAGAATGACTTTATTGACGGATGCCATGTTTTTCCCCGAGTTGAAATTGAATTGATTGAGCGTTTTCCGGATGTGGATTCTATCAGGCCGCTTCAGGCAAGCGGCTGGCCAGCAAGCTGCGCGCGCCGTCTTCGTCCCAGCCCTTAATGCTGACTTTCAGCATGGCCACGCCTTCTTCGCCCAGCACCACCACCTCGACCACCCCAGCCACCCCGGCCAGCCGCATTTTCAGCAGCGCAGCCTGATCGGGCGGCATCACGCCGACACGAAACATGCGGGTCTTGATCGCGGGCGGCGCCTGCATCGACAGGCTGGCCAGCAGCCACCCCGCCATCAGCACCACGCAGAAGATGAACACGGCCTGAAAGCCATGGTGCTGCGCCAGCCAGCCGCCGACCACGCCGCCGAAAAACAGCCCCAAGGCCTGCGCGGTGTTGTAGACCCCCATCGCCGTGCCCTTGGCGGATACCGGCGCCAGTTTGGAGATCAGCGAAGGCAGGCTCGCTTCGAGCAGGTTGAACGCGACAAAGTAGATGAACAGCGCGGCGACTATGCTCCAGAAATGCCCAATGCCCAGCGCCAGACCGACTTGCGCCAGCAACATCAAGGCCACCGCGCTGACAAAAACCGGCTTCATGCGGCCACGCTTTTCGCCATAGATAATGGCGGGAACGATCAGCACGAGCGAGCCCAGCAGCACCGGCAAATACACCATCCAGTGATGCTCGACCGTCAGTCCAGTGTTTTTCAGCGCCACTGGCACCACGACGAACATCGCCATTTGCGCGGCATGCAGCGCAAAGATGCCGAAATCGAGCCGCGCCAGCTGGCTGTTTTTCAGCACGTCGATCAAATTGGCCGGGTTGGCCTGCGCGTCGGCATGAAAGTGGCTGGACGCGGGGTCGGGCACCCACACCTTCACCACCCAGATCGCTGCCAGCGCAAGCACCCCGGTGAGCGCAAAAATACCCGGAACGCCGATCACATGCGCGAGCGCAGGGCCGGCGACCATCGACACGGCGAACGCGACGCCAATCGTCGAGCCGATCATCGCCATGGCTTTGGTGCGGTGCTCTTCGCGGGTGAGGTCGGCCAGCATCGCGCTGACAGCGGCGGAAACCGCGCCTGCGCCCTGCAAGGCACGACCGGCGATGGTCCAGTAGATGTCAGTGGCGGTAGCCGCCAGGAAACTGCCGAGCGCAAACAGTATCAAGCCGAAAATGATGACTTTTTTGCGCCCGATGCGGTCGGACGCCATGCCGAACGGAATCATCAGAATGGCCTGGGTGAGGCCATACATGCCCAGCGCGAGCCCGACCAGGGTATGGTTGTCGCCGCCGGGCAGATGCTCGGCATACAGCGCGAACACCGGCAGGATCAGGAACATGCCGAGCATCCGCAGGCCGAAAATGGCGGCCAGCCCGGATGCAGCCCGCTTTTCGCTGCGGGTCATGGATTCGGAGAGTTCGAGTTCGGACACAGCGGAGAATTCGGTGGGCAACGGAAGTCCGTTATATTAGCAGGTTGCGAATTACGTCCTCCGTCCCCAATATGGAAACCATCCGCATCCGCGGCGCCCGCACCCACAACCTGAAGAACATCAACCTCGACCTGCCGCGCAACAAGCTGGTGGTGATCACGGGCTTGTCTGGATCGGGCAAGTCCTCGCTGGCGTTCGACACCCTGTATGCCGAAGGCCAGCGGCGCTACGTCGAATCGCTGTCGGCCTACGCGCGGCAGTTTTTGCAGCTGATGGAAAAACCCGACGTCGATCTGATCGAGGGCCTGTCGCCCGCGATTTCCATCGAGCAGAAGGCCACCAGCCACAACCCGCGCTCGACCGTCGGCACCGTCACCGAAATCCACGATTACCTGCGCCTGCTGTTTGCCCGCGTCGGCGACCCGCGTTGCCCGGAACATGGCATCACGCTGGCCGCGCAGACAGTGTCGCAGATGGTCGATGCCGTGCTGGCGCTGCCCGAAGACACCAAGCTGATGATCCTGGCGCCGCTGGTAGTGGGGCGCAAGGGCGAGAACGTCGAGCTGTTCTCCGAGTTGCGCGCGCAGGGTTTCGTGCGGGTGCGGGTGGACGGCAAAGTCCACGAGATCGACGCAGTGCCCAAACTCGACAAGAACAAGAAGCACACCATCGAAGTGGTGGTCGACCGCCTGAAAGTGCGCATCGACGCCAAGCAGCGTCTGGCCGAAAGCTTCGAGACGGCGCTGCGCCATGCCGACGGGCGCGCGCTGGCGGTAGAAATGGACAGCGACAAGGAACACCTGTTCTCCGCCAAATTCGCCTGCCCGGTCTGCAGCTACGCCCTGCCCGAGCTGGAGCCGCGCCTGTTCTCGTTCAACAATCCGATGGGCGCCTGCCCCACCTGCGACGGCCTCGGCCAGATCAGCTTCTTCGATCCTGCGCGCGTGGTTGCTTTCCCGCACCTGTCGCTGGCCTCGGGTGCGATCAAGGGCTGGGACAAGCGCAACCAGTTCTTTTTCATGCTGCTGCAAAGCCTGGCGATGCACTACGGTTTCGACCTCGACGGACCATGGGATTCGCTGCCGCCGCGCATTCAGGACGTGATTCTGAATGGCAGCGGTAAAGAATCCATCGTCTTCCAGGTGCTGGCGCCGCGCGGCGGCTTCACCACGAAAAGCTATCCATTCGAAGGCGTGCTCGCCAACATGCAGCGGCGCTACCTCGAATCCGACTCGACGGCGGTGCGCGAAGAGCTCGCCAAATACCAGAACAACAAGCCCTGCCCGGCCTGCCACGGCACCCGTCTGCGCGAGGAAGCGCGCCACGTGATGGTCGGCGGCGTGCCGATTTATGAAGTCAGCGCGATGCCGCTGAAACAGACGCTGGCGTTTTTCGAGGCGCTGACGCTCGAAGGCCACCGCGCCCAGATCGCCGACAAGATCGTCAAGGAAATCATCGCCCGCGTCGGTTTCCTGAATAACGTCGGGCTGGACTACCTGTCGCTCGACCGCTCCGCCGACACGCTGTCGGGCGGCGAATCGCAGCGCATCCGCCTGGCCTCGCAAATCGGCTCCGGCCTCACCGGCGTGATGTACGTGCTCGACGAACCCTCGATCGGCCTGCACCAGCGCGACAACGACCGCCTGCTGTCCACGCTCAAGCATCTGCGCGACATCGGCAACTCGGTGCTGGTGGTCGAGCACGATGAGGACGCGATCCGCGCCGCTGACTATGTCGTCGACATGGGGCCCGGTGCGGGCGTGCACGGCGGCGAAGTGGTGGCCGAAGGCACGCCGGAAGAAATCCGCCTGTCGGAACACTCGCTCACCGGCCAGTACCTGTCCGGACGCCGCTCGATCGCCATGCCCGCGCAGCGCCGCGCGCCCGACCCGGAGCGGCAACTGGTGGTCACGAATGCGACCGGCAACAACCTCAAGAACGTCACGCTGAATCTGCCGGTCGGGCTGTTCGTCTGCATCACCGGCGTGTCCGGTTCGGGCAAATCGACGTTGATCAACGACACCCTGTACGCCGCCGTCGCGCGCCACCTGTACGGTTCCTCGACCGAGCCCGCGCCGCACGGCGAAATCCGTGGCCTGGAGTTTTACGACAAGGTGATCAACGTCGACCAGAGCCCGATCGGCCGCACCCCGCGTTCCAACCCCGCCACCTACACCGGCCTGTTCACGCCGATCCGTGAACTGTTCGCCGGCGTGCCGGAAGCGCGCATGCGCGGCTACGGCCCCGGCCGCTTCAGCTTCAACGTCAAGGGCGGCCGCTGCGAAGCCTGCCAGGGCGACGGCGTGATCAAGGTGGAAATGCATTTCCTGCCCGACATCTATGTGCCGTGCGACACCTGCCACGGCGCGCGCTACAACCGCGAAACCCTGGAAATCCATTACAAGGGCAAGACCATCCGCGACGTGCTGGAAATGACCATCGAGCAGGCGCACGAATTCTTCGCCGTCGTGCCGGTGGTCAGGCGCAAGCTGCAAACCCTGCTCGACGTCGGCCTCGGTTACATCCGCCTCGGCCAGTCCGCCACCACGCTGTCAGGCGGCGAAGCGCAGCGGGTCAAGCTTGCGCTGGAACTCAGCAAACGCGACACCGGACGCACGCTGTACATTCTGGACGAGCCCACCACCGGGCTGCACTTCGCCGACATCGATTTGCTGCTGAAGGCGCTGCAGCGCTTGAGCGAAGCGGGCAACAGCGTCGTCGTCATCGAGCACAACCTGGATGTGATCAAGACCGCCGACTGGCTGATCGATCTGGGCCCCGAGGGCGGCGCGGGCGGTGGCCTGATCCTGGCCGAGGGCACGCCGGAAACGGTGGCGGCGAACAAGGCCAGCCATACCGGGCATTATCTGCAGCCAGTACTGGCACGGCGGTGACATGAACGAACCCATCCGCCTCTCCAAACTCATGTCCGAACGCGGCCTGTGCTCGCGCCGCGAGGCGGACAGCTACATCGAGCGCGGGCTGGTGTTTGTCGACGGCCGCCGGGTGAGCGAACTCGGCACCAAGGTCGATCCCGACTGCGCAATCCGGCTCGACCGCGAAGCCAGCGCGCAGCAGCAACAGCGCGTCACCCTTCTGCTGCACAAACCGATCGGTTATGTGTCGGGCCAACCCGAGCCGGGTTATCAACCTGCGGTGACGCTGATCCGCCCCGAGACGCTGTGGCAGGACGGGCGCGCCGGGCAGACGTTTTCGCGCGAGCACCTGAAGGGCCTGGCGCCGGCCGGCCGGCTCGATATCGATTCGACCGGGCTGCTAGTGCTGACGCAGGACGGCCGCGTCGCCAAACAGCTGATCGGCGACGATTCGGATGTGGAGAAGGAATATCTGGTGCGGGTGGAGGGGCCCCTGGATGACCGCGGATTTGCGCTGCTCAATCACGGCCTGTCGCTGGACGGCAAAAAACTGCGCCCGGCCCGGGTGGCCTGGCAAAACGCCGACCAGCTGCGCTTCATCCTGAAGGAAGGCCGCAAGCGGCAGATCCGCCGCATGTGCGAACTGGTGGGCCTCAAAGTCGTGGGCCTGAAGCGGGTGCGCATCGGACGGGTGCGCCTGGGCGATCTGCCGCTGGGGCAATGGCGCTATCTGCGCGACGACGAAGCGTTCTAGCGAGTGCCTGGAGCGCATTGGCGAAAAAACGACAACCGCTTGTATTTCCCGGGCGTCCCTAATAATAATCAGCCCCGCGGGTTGCCAGGCCCGTATTTCCTTTTCTTTCATCTACTTCAGGGAGTTCTCGCATGCAATCCAAATTGTTCCTCGCTCTTTTCGCCGCACTGGCGCTGACCGCTTGTCAAAAAGCCGAAGAAGCCGCCGCTCCCGCCATGGAACAGGCTCAGGAAGCCGCCAGCGCGGCTGCGGATTCCGCCGCCGACGCTGCAGGTTCCGCCGCTGATGCCGCCAGCGCTGCCGCCGAGGCTACCGGTGATGCCGCTGCTGCTGCCGCCACCGCTACCGGTGAAGCTGCCGCCACAGCTGCCGATGCCACCAAAGATGCAGCTGCCGAGGCCGCGCAGGATACCGCCGACGCAGCGCAGGGTGTGGCCGACAAGGCCAAAGACGCCGCCAAATAATCATTCAGCAACACGCAACGCAAACGGCCAGGTTCTCCTGGCCGTTTTTATTGGTCGCTACAAACCCGCCGATGTTTCCGCTGCCGGTTGAGCCGGTCTTGAAAAGCGTTTGCTCCAGACGATCAAATCATCGACATAGGTGAACACCACCGGGATCACGAGCAGGCTGAGGAAGGTCGAGGTGATCAATCCGCCAATCACCACGATCGCCATCGGCGCGCGAAAGCTCGGGTCGGTGCCGATGCCGATGGCTATCGGCAACATCCCCGCCCCCATCGCGATGGTGGTCATCACGATCGGCCGCGCGCGCTTGCGGCAGGCGTCCAGCAGGGCATCCCAGCGGTTCAGGCCGTGATCGCGGCGCGCCAGGATGACGTAGTCGATCAGCAGGATGGAGTTCTTGGTGGCGATGCCCATCAGCATCACCAGCCCGATCATCGACGGCATCGACAGCGCGGTCTGGGTGACGAAGAGCGCCAGAAATGCCCCCGGAATCGACAGCACCAGCGCCGCCAGGATGGTGACCGGCTGGACGAAGCCCTTGAACAGCAGCACCAGCACGATGTAAATGCACAGCACGCCGGTCAGCATGGCCAGGCCGAAACTGGCGAACAGCTCGTTCATCGCTTCGGCATCGCCGATCGTGGTCTGCGTCACGCCGGGCGGCAGATTCTGGATGCTGGGCAAGGCCATGGCCTGGCTTTCCACCAGACCGAGCGGCTGCTGGTTCAGCTCGATCTCGAAGTTGATGTTGCGCTGGCGGTCGTAGCGGTCGATTTCGGCCGGCCCGCTGTCGAGGCTGAGCGAGGCGACGTTGCCGATCATCACCGGGCCGTGGATGCCGGGCACGGTCATACGTTCCAGCAATGCCATGTCCTGACGCGCGCCGGGCGGCAGCTTGACCACGATGGGGACTTGCCGCTGCGCCAGATTGAGTTTGGGCAGGCTCTGGTCGTAATCGCCTGCGGTAGCAATGCGCAGGGTGTCGGCAATCGCGGCCGAGGTAACGCCGAGTGCAGCGGCTTTGGCGAAGTCCGGGCGCACCACCAGTTCGGGGCGCACCAGGCTGGCGCTGGTGGTGACGTTGCCGATGCCGGGAATCGTGCGCAGTTCGCGTTCGACTTTTTTCGCGTGATCGGCCAGCGCCTGGCCATTTTCGCTCGCCAGCACCAGCACATATTTTTCGCTGGAGCCGCCGAAGCCCACGTTGACCCGTGCGCCCGGCAGGGCCGCCAGCGCCTCGCGCAGTTCACGCTCGACAGTCTGTTTCTTGACGCCGCCGCGTTGTGCGCGTGGCGTCATGTTGAGGGTGAGCGTGGCCTTGCGCACTTCGGCCGCACCGCGCGGCATGAACGGGTCGGAGCCGGCCGCGCCGCCGCCGATTGCGGTGTAAACCAGCTTCACGTGCGGATTCCTTTGCACGATGGCACGCGCCTGCTCGGCCGCTGCCAGCGTTTCGGCAAAGGTGCTGCCGGGCGGCAGCGACAGATAGACCTGGGTCTGCGACAGGTCGTCCGGCGGGATGAAGCCGGTCGGCAACAGGGGCACCAGCGCAAAAGAGCCGAAGAAAAAGCCCGCCGCCGCCAGCAGGGTGACGACGCGATGGCGCAGGCACCACGCTGCCCATTTCAGGTAAGCCCCCAACCAGCGCGGCTCGGAATGGTCCTTTTTCGGCGGCTTCAACAGGTAGGCCGCCATCATCGGCGTCAGCATGCGCGCCACCACCAGCGAGAAGAACACGGCAATCGCAGCGCTCCAGCCGAACTGCACGAAGAACTTGCCGGGCACGCCGCTCATGAAGGCGGTCGGCAGGAACACGGCGATCAGGGTGAAAGTGGTGGCGATCACCGCCATGCCGATTTCGTCGGCTGCTTCCATCGCCGCCTGGTAGGGCGTTTTGCCCATACGCAGATGGCGCATGATGTTCTCGATCTCGACGATCGCATCGTCTACCAGCACGCCGACCACCAGCGACAGCGACAGCAACGTCACCACATTGAGCGTGAAGCCCATCAGGTGCATCGCGGCAAAAGCCGGGATCATCGACAGCGGCAGCGCGGTGGCGGCGACCAGGGTGGCGCGCCAGTCGCGCAAAAACAGCCAGACCACCAGCACCGCAAGCAGCGCACCTTCGAACAGCAGCGTCATCGAGCCATCGAAGTTTTCCTGCACCGGATCGACGAAATTGAAGGCCTCGGTGATCGTGATGTCGGGGTGCTCGGCCTTGAGCTTCGCCAGGGCGGCACGCACACCGTCGGCCACCTCGACTTCGCCCGCGCCGCGGCTGCGCACGATCTCGAATCCCACCACCGGCTTGCCGTTGAGCAGCGCCGCCGAGCGCTGTTCGGCCACACTGTCGCTCACCGTCGCCACCTGATCGAGCTGCACGCGACGCCCATCCGACAACACGATGTCCATGCGTGCCAGTTCGCCGGCCGAAGCCACCGTGGCGATGGTGCGCACCGATTGTTCCGCGCCGCCCATGTCGGCGCGACCGCCCGACGCTTCCTGCTGGATCTGCCGCAACTGACGCGAGATGTCGGCGGCGCTGGCGTTCAGCGCCAGCAGGCGCGCCGGGTCGAGTTCCACCCGCACCTCGCGGCTG
>JAGVGD010000027.1 GCA_020057245.1 Thiobacillus sp.
CAGGCGGTAGATGAAGGAAATCGAGGTGAAGGTCTTGCCCGAGCCGGTGGCCATCTGGATCAGGGCGCGCGGGCGGTTTTCCTTCAGGGATTTTTCGAGATTGTGGATCGCTGTGATCTGGGCGGGCCAGAGGCCTTCTTCCTTGAGCGGCGGCATGACTTGCAGGCGGGCGAGGAAGGTGGCGGCGGTTTCACCTGCGCTGCCCTGCCCCGGCTGAGCGGCGGGCGCGTAGTTCAGCCAGTCGGCCAGCAACTTTGGCTGGTGGAAAGCGAACACCGGACGCGAGCGCGGCACGGGGTCGAGGCCGTTGGTGAAGCGGGTTTCGATGCCGGTGGACTGATAGGCAAACGGCAACGGGTTGCTCCAGCGCGGCAGGCCGGCGGGCAGGCCCTTTGTGTATTTGTCGGACTGGGTTTCGACGCCGGTGAGGGTGACGCCCTCTTTCTTGGCTTCGATCACGCCAGCAGCCTTGCCATCTACATATAAAAGGTAATCGGCGAAGCCGTAGCCGGGCAGCGGGAATTCACGGATGGCAACGCCACGTGCGGCGTGGATGTTGGCAGCGGATGCATCGCAGACGTGCCAGCCTGCCGCCTCCAGCAGCCTGTCGATGTTCCCCCTCGCTTGTTGTTCTGGCTGTGGCGCCAAGACATCCCCTTGTTTGTTATCAGCCGAATCTTCGCACAAGCCGGTGGCGTTTCGTCCGACCTGCGCCGGTAATTTCCGGGCCGCTGCTCAAGCCACGCGCCCGCTGGCAAACAGGGCTGCGACGTTGAACGGGATGCCCTGCCCGTTGTGCAGGGCACCGATTTCGGCGAGGTGTTCCTGCTTGAAGCGGGCGAGTTCGGCCTCGCCCAGCTGCGCGACCAGGCCTCTGAAACCTGCGTACCAGATGACGCGCCACCAGGCTTCGGCATCGTCGAACAGGGTGCCGATGTCGTGGCGGTGGGTGCGCACGTCGGTGAGGCCGGCGCGGGCGTAGAGGGCGTGGTAGTGCTCTTCGAGGCAGAGCTGGCGCCAGGTAAATTCGGGCGGGTTGACGCCGTAGTGCTGGATGCGTTGCAGAAAAAGATCGACGAGGGGTTCGAACGAGCCCTGGTAGAACGAGCAGGTGACGATCTGGCCGCCGGGTTTGACCTTGCTGACGATGTGCTGCAGCAGGCCGGCCATATCGGGCAAAAAGAACAGGCCGAACGAGCAGTTGGCGGCGTCGAATCGGGCATCGTCAAAGCCGATGGCCTGCATGTCCATGGCATGCAGTTCGACATTGCCCAGCCCCAGCGCCTGAACGCGGGCGCGTGCCTGGGCGAGCATGCCTTCGGAAAAGTCGATGCCGGTAACCCGGCCCTGCGGCAGGTGCGGCGCGAGGGCGGCGGCGGCAATGCCGGTGCCGGTGGCCACGTCGAGCAGGTGCTCGTGGCCCTGCAGGGCGAACACGCGCGGCAGCTGCGCGGCGGCCTTGTGGAAGAACTCCATGCCGGCGCTGCCGTAGCCTTCGGCGACGGTGTCGAAGGTGGTTTTGATCTGGGCTTTGCGTTGTGCGTCGTCCATGGCGGGTTCCTTAGATTTGGGTCGATGGTATCGACACGTCTTCCTCACAGCACCTGATTCACCTCGAACACCGCATCGATGCCCTGCCCGTTCCACTGGTATTCCAGATGGGCGGCGTGCAGGCAATTCTTGACGATGCTGGTGCGCAGGGCGGCGAGGCATTCGCCACCGGGGTGGCGCACGGATGGGTAGACGATGCCCAGCGCGCCTTCGGCTCGCAGGCTGCGGCCGATGGCCTGGGGGTGGCTGTAGTCGTCGGGGGCAACGATGCGGGGGTCGGTCTGGCTGGCTGCGCGCAGGTCGGCGGCCTTGCCCTGGGCGTCCACGCTGTAGAGCCGCATTTGCAGTCGCATCGGCGGCTCGGCGGTGGCGGCCATGAACAGCGCCGCGTGGTGGCGGGTTTCGGCGATGGCGGTGTCGCGCTTGCGGGCGCAGTAAAAGACGCCGTAGCTGCCGTCGCTGAAGCGGCTGCCCTGCGGGTTGGGGTGGGTGAAGGCGGCCATGATGCAGGTGCTGCCGGGGCCGAACAGGCGTTCTTCCGCGAGCACCAGGCTGATGTCGCCGACTTCGTCGCGCAGGCGGTTGTTGGTCATGGCTTCCAGCGCGTAGAGCGCGTCGAAATCCTCGGGGCTGGCCACGCGTTCAAACAAACCGACGGCAGGAAAGCGGCTGGGGATGACCCGCCAGGCCGGGTTCCACTTCAGCCGCGCAATGGGGTAGGTCAAGCCCAGCCGCCGCGCCGGGCATCCAGATAATGCCGCACGGCCACCAGGTCGGCGACGTTGCCGCCGAGCATGCGGTCGAGCGCGCTCTGGCCGCCAAACAGCGGCGCGGTGTTGGGCTTTTTCACCCAGGCGTCGGCGGCGGTGGTGTCGGGCAGCAGAATCTGCAACGCCTTGTAGATGCCCAGAATGTAGGACAGGCGTTCGAGGGTGTCGCGCTTGAGGTCGGCGGTTTCGGGCGCGGCCTTCCATTTAAAGAAAGTAGACCGGCCCGGCGTGCCCAGCAGCACCATCTGCGCGTCGGTGTTGAGCCCCCAGTCGCGCGCGATGTTGAAGAAGGCGCGCAAGCCGGCGGCCGCCATGTCGCGGCTGTTGGGCTTGGCTTGTGTTTTGACGGCGCGTGCAACGGTTGGCATCTCACCCCCAGATTGTTCGTTTATGAATCTGGATTTGAATTTAGTCCATTTGTGGACTTTGCGCAATGCTGGGAAGCCATCATTTCAGCCGCGTCGGCGCTGTTTCATCCAGTGGCAAGCGTTTTGGTCACGATGCCGCGCAGCTCTTCGTAAATCGGCGCGGCCGGGTTGGCCTGGTAATGCTTCTGGCTACCGAGTCGCGTTACCGTCACTAGCCCGCACTCCACCAGCCGCCTCACCTCGCGCTGCACCGCACCCGAGCCGGCACCCACCAGACCGATCAGTTCGTTGGTAAAAAAGCTGCGCTCGGGCTGTCCAAACAGCAGCGCCAGCACACGTTGTTGCGTCGTGGAAAACAGCGCATCGGCGATCCTCGTCCCCACCTGCGCAGGCGCAATCTGCCCGGCAATAGCTGGCTTCGGAGAAGGCGTTTTTTTCTTCATACCCATTTCGGGCATGTTAATACCCTTTTTGGGTATAAGGCAGGCTCAAGCAGATGGTGCGCTTCCAGGCTTATTTCCCGCCGCCCTCCTCGGCCTGCTGCTGCAGCGCCCACATGTGGGCGTACATGCCATTCAGCGCCAGCAGTTCGGGATGGCGGCCGCGCTCGACGATGCGGCCGCTCTCCATCACCAGGATCTCGTCGGCTTCGACCACGGTGGACAGGCGGTGGGCGATAATCAGGCTGGTGCGGCTCTTGGCGATTTCGAGCAGTTCGGCCTGGATGGCCTTTTCGGTTTTGGTGTCGAGCGCGGAGGTGGCTTCGTCGAGGATCAGGATGGCCGGGTTTTTCAGCAGGGTGCGGGCGATGGCGACGCGCTGCTTTTCGCCGCCGGAGAGTTTGAGCCCGCGCTCGCCGACGATGCTGTCCCAGCCCTGCGGCAGGCCTTCGATGAAATGCAGGATGTGGGCAGCGCGCGCGGCTTCGATGACTTCGTCGCGGCTGGCGTCGGGGCGGCCGTAGGCGATGTTGTAGAAGATGCTGTCATTAAATAGCACGGTGTCTTGCGGCACCACGCCGATGGCGGCGCGCAGGCTGTCTTGCGTGACGTGGCGGATGTCCTGGCCATCGATGCGGATGCTGCCGCTGCCCGTATCGTAAAAGCGGAACAGCAGACGGGCCAGGGTGGATTTGCCGGCGCCGCTGGAGCCGACGGCGGCGACGGTTTTGCCGGCCGGGATGGTGAAGCTGACGTCGTGCAATATCGGCCGGTCGGCGTTGTAGGCAAAGTTCACATGCTCGAATGTCACTTCGCCCGCCACCACGTCGAGTTCGCGCGCGTCGGGCGCGTCTTCCACTTCGCGCGGCCGGTGCAGCAGCGTGAACATGCGCTCGACATCGGTGATCGATTCCTTGATCTGGCGATACATCACGCCCAGAAAACTCAGCGGCTGGAACATCTGCAGCAAAAAGGCGTTGACCATCACCAGGTCGCCCAGCGTCAGCGTGCCTTCGACCACGCCGTCGGCGGCGCGCAGCACCATCAGGGTGACGCCGATGGCGATGACGCCGGCCTGCGCGGCATTGAGGTAGCCAAGCGAACGCTGCGATTTCAGCGCCATGTCTTCCCATTCGATCAGGCTGTTGTCGTAGCGGGCGGCTTCGTATTTTTCGTTGCCGAAATATTTCACCGTTTCGTAGTTGAGCAGGCTGTCGATGGCGCGGCCGTAGGCTTGGGAATCGAGCGTGTTGGCGCGCCGCACGAACTGGGTGCGCCACTCGGTGATGGTGACGGTAAAGCCGATGTAGGCCGCCAGCGTCACCAGCGTGAGCACGCCAAACACCCAGTCGAGCTTGACGAACAGAATGCCGGCAACCAGCAAAATTTCCAGCACGGTGGGGGTAATGCGGAACAGCAGGTAACCGACCAGGCTCGACATCGCCTTGGAGCCGCGCTCGATGTCGCGGGTGATGCCGCCGGTCTGGCGTTCGAGGTGAAAGCGCAGCGACAAGGCGTGCAGATGCTTGAATACCGCCATGCTGATGCGGCGCATCGCGCGCTGGGTGACCTTGGCGAAAATCACATCGCGCAGGTCGGCAAAGGTAGTGCTGGCAAAGCGCAGCACGCCGTAGCCCAGAATAAAGGCCAGCGGCAGCACCAGCTCGGGCCGCGGCTTGTCGAGCGCGTCGATGATTTCCTTGAGCACCAAGGGCACCGCCACCGATGCCAGCTTGGCGCCGATCAGCAGCGCCAGCGCGACCAGCACGCGGCCGCGAAACTCCCACAGATACGGAAACAGGCGGCCGATCGAGCGCAGTGTGGGTTCCTCGGCCGGCGCGGCGGCGGGCGAGGAAGGCGAAGAATGGGCGGACTCAAAGCTGGATGACATGTGTTTAAGGCGGGTCGCGGTTGATTGTTTCCGATTTTACGTCGTGGCGCGGACTATCCCACCTCAACCTGCCAATAGTTGAGCGGCTTCCCGCCTGATTTTATTGACGCGCCGATGAAGCTCGCATAACGTGGCACGCACCGCTACTGCTTGCAATGATCGGCGGAAAACGCCGCAGCGAACCCACTGGCATCAAGTTAGACAATAGCAACAAGGGAGATAAAAAATGCTGAACAATCTGGACTTGGGAAATATCTGGTCGCGAAAATTGCTGGATGTGCTGATCCAGGCCGGCCTCATTGGCGCGCTCGTGGTGCTGTGCTTTCAGATTTTTTCGCCTTTCCTCACCTTGATGCTGTGGGCCGTGATTCTGGCCGTGACGCTCTATCCCTTGCATCAGATCATCACGCGCAAACTCGGCGGCAGGCAGGGTTGGGCGGCAACGGTGTTGGTCTTGGGTGGCATCCTGCTTATTGTTGTCCCGATCTTTCTGCTCGCCAGTTCACTCGCCGACTCGATCATCGACTTTGTGCAGGGCCTGCGCGACAACACCCTGGTGATTCCCGTGCCCCCTGATGCGGTGGTGAGCTGGCCGGTTGTCGGCGAGAAACTCCATGCGGCCTGGCAACTGGCCGCGACCGACCTGCCTGCGCTGCTGCAGAAGCTGCAGCCGAAAATCGGCGATCTGGCCCGCGCAGCACTGGGCTATGTGGCCGGCATGGGGGGCAGCATGCTGGCGTTCCTGTTCTCGTTTGTCGTGGCCGGCATCATCATGGCTTACGGCGAGGGAGGCGCCGAAAGCATGCGCGCGATCCATCGTCGCATCGTCGGTGCCGAACGCGGTGATGCGTTTACCGCGTTGTCGACCGCGACCATCCGCGCCGTCGCGATGGGCGTCCTCGGCGTGGCCTTGATCCAGGCCATTCTGATTGGCCTCGTCTTGATCATTGCCGGCATCCCGTATGCCGGGGTGTTGGCGATCGTCGCCTTGGTATTGGGCGTGGCCCAAATCCCGGCGCTCCTGATTACGCTGCCGGCGATCGCCTACCTCTGGATGGGCAGCAGCTACGAAACGACACCGGCTGTCATTTACACGGTGCTGCTGCTGCTCTCCGGCTCTGCTGACAACATCCTCAAACCGCTGCTGCTGGGGCGCGGCGTCGATGCGCCAATGCCGGTCATTCTGCTGGGCGCGCTGGGCGGAATGGTGTCGGCGGGCATACTCGGCATGTTCGCCGGCGCAGTCCTGCTCGCGCTCGGCTATCAGCTGTTCATGGCCTGGGTCGCGGATCCCAGCGAAGCCGACGCCACGAGCAAAACCGCCCCGGCCAACCCCGCCGAGCCTGCCTGATTCGATGGCAGTCTGGCCCGGATTGCGTCTGCGGCGGCTGCTCCAAACGGGTGCGCTGTTGACGGCGGCACACTGGCTGGTGGCTTGTAGCAGCGTAGGGCCCAATTTTCAGGTGCCGCAACAGCCGTTGCCTGCAGGCTGGCAGAGCAGCAGCCTGCAGGCCCTGTCCGGCACCGGAACGGGCGCTGCCCCGGCCGAACTCACCTCATGGTGGACCCGCTTCAGCGACCCGGCCCTGACCAGCCTGGTCGATGAGGCCATGCGCCAGAATGCCTCCATCCGCATCGCGGGTTTGCGCATCCTGGAGTCGCAGGCTCAACTGGGTATCGCCGGCAGCCTGCTCTATCCGCAACTGCAACAACTGTCCGGCAGCGCGCTCGCGCTGCGCAGCCGTGACGAGACCCTGGGCCAGACCAGCACGGTCAAGGCCGGCCAGTTCAATGCCGGATTCAGCCTGGGTTGGGAGATGGATTTCTGGGGCAAGTTCAAGCGCGCCATCGAGGCCGCCGACGCCAGCTATTTCGCCAGTCTGGCCCAGTACGACGATATCCAGGTGCTGATGGCGGCGCAGGTGGCCGAACGCTATGTCAACGTGCGCGAACTGGAAGCCCGTCTGCAAATCGCCCACGAAAATGCCGCCATCCAGAAGCGCAGTTTTGAAATCACCGAGCGCCTGTTCAAGAGCGGCAACGAATCCGAACTTGATGTGCAGCAGGCCAAAACCCAATACCTGAGCACGCTGGCCAGCATTCCAGGATTGGAGAGCAGTCTGCGGCAAGCGCAGAACGCGCTGGCCGAGCTGCTGGGGCGGCCGCCGGGGCCCTTGCCCGAGATGGCGACGCACACAGGTGAAATTCCCGCTATCGGCAGCAGCTTCCCGGTCGCCGTCCCGGCCGATGTATTGCGGCGGCGTCCCGATGTGCGGGTGGCCGAGATGCAGCTGGCTGCGCAGTCTGCGCTGATTGGCGTCGCTGAAGCCGATAAATACCCATCCCTGTCGCTGCTCGGCGCGTTCAACCTATCTGTCCTGAGCGTGTCGGGTTCGCCCACCACCAGCAGCCTCGCGCTGGGGCCGGGGCTGACGTGGAATGTTTTTGATTATGACCGGGTCGAAAATAACGTCCGCGTGCAGGATGCCCGTTACCAGCAGCTGGCCGAACGCTACCGCGACGCCATCTTGCAGGCAGCGCGCGACGTCGACAGCTCCGCCATTGCCCTGCTCAAGAACCGGGAGCAACTCGTGATCAACGAGGAAGTGACCGTGGCGGCGCAACGTGCGCTGGACATCGCCTCCCTCCAATATCGCGAGGGGTTTTCCGATTTCAGTCGCGTGCTGGATGCGCAACGTTCCTACTTTTCCCAGACCGAACGCGTCGTCGGCAACCGCAGCAACACGGTGCTGAGCCTGATTGCGCTGTACAAGGCGCTCGGCGGCGGCTGGGAACCCGGTCGGTTGCGGCCGCTGGTCGATGACGCCACCCGCCAGCAGATGCAGGAAGTCACCGATTGGGATGGCATGCTGGATCAACCCTTGCCATTAGCCGACGCGCCAGCGGGCGCGTCCAACTGAGGTTCCCTGGATGAATCAGAACACAACCCCCAGCAAGCCGGCCGAGCCTTCCAACACCGCCCCCTCCAGCCAGGCAGAACCTGCTGAAGGGAAAGCCGAGGCGCAGCCTGCGGCCGACAAATCGGTTCAGCGCGGTACCCTGGGCCTGTTGCTGCTGATCGGTTTTTCCCTCATCTGGTACCTGTTTGCGGATCGCTACTCCCCCTACTCTTCGCAGGCGCGCGTGCAGGCTTTTGTGGTGCCGGTCGCGCCAGAGGTAGCCGGACGCATCAACCGCGTGCTGGTCAAAAACAATCAGCAGGTTGTGGCCGGACAGCCTTTGTTCGAGCTCGATGACAGCCAGTACCGCATCGCGCTGGCCAAGGCGCGCTCGGACTACGACACGGCACTCAACTCGGTCAACGCGGCGACAGCGGGCGTGGCCAACGCCGAGGCGAATCTGCGGGTGGCGCGGGCGGGCTTGCTCAAAGCCAGCCAGGACGCGAGCCGGCAGGAAAAACTGTATCAGGAAGACCCCGGCGCAATCTCGGTCCGGCGCCTGGAAATCGCGCGTGCCACCCTCGAAGAGTCGCGTGGCCGGGTCGAGGCCGCGCAGGCGCAGGTCAGGCAGGCGCGCGAACAGGAAGGCGGCCCGCTCGACAGCAATGCCAAGCTGTTGAGCGCAAAGCAGGCGGTCAAAAAAGCCGAGCTCGACATGCAACACGCGGTGCTGCGGGCGCCCGGCCGCGGCCTGGTCACCGACCTGCGCACCGATGCCGGGCAATTTGCCACTGCGGGCACCCCGCTGTTGACGCTGATCGCGGTGCACGATTTGTGGATCAGTGCCGACATGACCGAAAACAACCTCAGCCAGATTCGGCCAGGCAACCCTGTGGAAATCGTGCTCGATGCGCTGCCGGGCAAAGTATTGAAGGGCAAGGTCCGCAGCATCGGCCGCGGAGTCAGCTCGGGCGAGTCCACCCAGGGCGGCTTGCCGACCATCCAGAACGACGGTGACTGGCTGCGGCAATCGCAACGTTTTCCGGTCGCCATCGAATTCGAGTCGCAAGCGCTGAAACCCGTTCTTAGCGGCGCCCGCGTCGGTGGCCAGGCCGACGTGATTGTCTACACCGGAGACAATTTCATCCTCAACACGCTGAGCCGTGGCTACATCCGGCTGATGAGCTGGCTGTCGTTTGCCTACTAAGGGCGCGTAATGGACTTGCCGAGCTTGCGAACCTACCGTCTGGCCCTGGGAACCGGTCTTGCCGTCCTCGTCGCCTACGGCCTCAAGCTCACCGTTCCATTTCTGGCAGTCATCATCGCGCTGATCCTGCTGATGAAGCCGGGTCCGCCGCTCCCCCCGCTGAAAGGCCTGCTGCTCGCAGGGATCGTTGGCATCATTGTGAGTGCCGGGGTGTTGCTGGTTCCCCTGCTGGATAAAACGCCCTATGCCAGCATCCTGCTGGTTGCGCTGCTGCTGTTCCACCTGTTTTACTGGGGGCAGAAAACCAGCAACCCGCTGGTCACCATCCTTGTGCTTTCGGTCACCTTGATTCCGGTGGCCGGTCTGACCTCGCAGGCGCTTGCCCTGGGGATCGCCGCTGCGCTCGCGACCGGCTTGCTGATCGGCATCTTTGTCAGCCTGATCTCCCACGCCTTTTTCCCGGAACCGGACGCGCCCAAACCGACCGTCTCCCAAGCTGCCCAGCCCGCCCCAGCCGCACACTGGATCGCCTGGCGCGGCACCCTGATCGTGATGCCCGTTTTTCTGCTCGCCTTAAGCAACCCGGCGGTCTATCTGCCAGCTATTCTGAAAGCGGTGAGCCTGGGGCAGCAGGCCTCGACGCTCGACGCCCGCCGCGCGGGAAGCGAGCTCGTGTTGTCAACCCTGCTCGGAGTCGCCGCCACGGCCCTGTTCTGGGCTGGGTTGCGCCTCTGCCCATCACTCTGGATGTACGTGCTGTGGTCCATGCTGCTTGCCGGCTGGTTCGGCAAGCGGCTCTATGGCCTGGTCCAGAGCGGCTATTCGCGTGGCTTCTGGCAGGACGGGCTAATCACCACCTTCATTCTGCTCGGGCCGATGCTGCAGGACAGTGCCAACGCGCCCGACATGCTGCTCAAACTGGCCATGCGGGTCGCGTTGTTTATCGGCGTGGCGCTGTATGCCTGGCTGATGGTGTATCTACTGGAAGAATGGCGCGCCCGTCGGCGTGCGCAAACAGTCATCAAGGAGAACGTTTTATGCTGAAAACGCTTGTGATCGGGCTACCGGTCATGCTGCTGTGCCTCATGATTCAGGCAACCCTGACCGGGCTCAGCGTGCAGCATTTTTTACGGAGCATCACCCCTGGCGCACCCCAGCTGAAAACCCTGGCCAACATCCGCTTGCTGATGGTGGCCATGCTCATCCTGATGCTGGGCAACCTGTTGCAGATCACCATTTGGGGGGCGCTGTTTGTCTGGCTGGGCGAGTTTACCGAGCTCTCTGAAGCGGTGTACCACTCGGCGGTGAATTACGCCTCGCTCGGTTACGGCGATATCGTGATGAGCAAGAGCTGGAAACTGCTCGGCCCGCTGGAAGCGGTCAACGGCGTGTTGATGTGCGGCATGACAGCGGGCGTGCTCATGAGCATGCTGCAGTTGCAGATCAAACAGATCGTGACCAGTAAGCATCTGCTGGATTGAGCTGGGTTGAAATAAGGCGGAAGCTCATGAGGTGAGGCGGGTCGGGTAAAATCCGCGCTGACTTTTCCCGCGTTCGCGTACGGATGCAGGCAGTCCGGCCCGGACGTTCCAATGAGATCCCCCCCGCTATCCCCATGAAACTCTACGGCATTCCCAACTGCACCACCGTCAAGAAAGCCCGCGCCTGGCTGGCCGAACATCAGCTCGACGTGGTGTTTCACGATTTCAAGAAACAGGGCGTCGACCCTGACTGGCTCGCCGGCGTGGCCGCGCAAACCGGCTGGCAGGCGCTGCTCAATACGCGCGGCACCACCTGGCGCAAACTGAGCGAAGCCGAAAAGGCCGCCGCCGGCGACGCCGCGGGCGCGTTGGCCTTGATGCAGACGCAGTCCAGCGTGATCAAGCGCCCGGTGCTCGAAGTCGAAGGCAGGTATCATCTGGGCTTCGACGAGGCGCAATACCAAAGCCTCTTCAAGCATCTATAAAAAATCATTACGGAGTTTCTGCCATGCGATTGCCCCCCCGCTTCGCCGCGTTGATCCAGGCTTTCGGACTGGCGCTGGTGCTGGGCTTTGCCCTGCCGGCCACGGCTGCCGCCCCCGCGATTTATACACACAGCGCGCGCATGCCCGCCGACGCGGCCTACTCGCTGCTCTACGCCACGCTGGAAAAGAATGGCTTCTATGTGATTTTCGAGCCCGACATGGGGCGCAGCTTGGCGGGCATGAAAGACACGCTCGGCGCGGACTACAACCGCAACCAGCTCAGCACCATGAAGAGTCTGGTGTTCTGCAAGCCGCGCGCCACCAATGAAATCGCCAACGCCGACCCGGCCTTGCTGGCCTTGTGTCCGCTGCACATCACGCTGACCCACAAGGACGGCGTGTCGACGGTGTATTTCGTCCGGCCATCGGCGATTGCCGCCGGCAGCCCCGGCGCAGCGCTGGTCCAGACACTGGAAGCCGGCATCGTCAAAGTCATCGAAAGCGCGCTCGATGGCAAATGAAACCCACAAGGATGAAACCCTGGTCAACGAAACGCTGGCGCTTGCCGTCGAACTGCTGCGCCGCAAATCGCTGACGCCCGATCACGCCGGCTGTCACGACCTGATCGCGCAACGGCTGCAGGCGCTGGGCTTTCACATCGAGCGGCATGGCCACAATGGCGTCGACAACCTGTGGGCACGCCGCGGCCACGTCGCGCCGCTGGTGTGCTTTGCCGGCCATAGCGACGTGGTGCCGACCGGGCCGGTGGAACGCTGGCAGTCCGATCCCTTCGAGCCCACGGTGCGCGATGGCCAGCTCTACGCGCGCGGCGCGGCCGACATGAAAACCTCGCTCGCGGCTTTTGTCACTGCCACCGAACGCTTCGTCGCCGCCCATCCCGACCACGCAGGCTCGCTGGGCTTTCTGATCACCTCGGACGAGGAAGGCCCGGCGACCGACGGCACGGTCAAGCTGGTGGAAGCGCTGAAGGCGCGCGGCGAGTTTCTCGATTTTTGCATTATTGGCGAGCCCACCAGCGCCGCCGAGTTCGGCGACACCATCAAGAACGGACGGCGCGGCTCCCTGTCCGGCAAGCTCACCATCAAGGGCGTGCAAGGCCACATCGCTTACCCGCATCTGGCCAAAAACCCGATCCATCTCGCCGCGCCCGCCATCGCCGAGCTCGCCGACACCATGTGGGACGAAGGCAATGCCTATTTCCCGGCCACCACCTGGCAAATCTCCAATATCCACGGCGGCACCGGCGCAAACAATGTGATCCCGGGCACGCTGGTGATCGATTTCAATTTCCGCTTTTCCACCGCCAGCACCGCAGAAGGCCTGATGGACGCGCTGCACGAAATCCTCAACAGCCACGGACTCGACTTCGAAATCGACTGGCACCTCTCAGGGCGGCCGTTCCTGACGCCGCGCGGCGCACTGTGCGAGCACCTCTCCGACGCCATTCGCGAAGTCACCGGCGTGACGCCCGAGCTGTCCACCACCGGCGGCACTTCGGACGGCCGTTTCATCGCAGACATCTGCCCGCAGGTGGTCGAGTTCGGGCCGCTCAACATGAGCATCCATAAAATCAACGAACACGTTGCGGTGGAAAACATCGAACCGCTGGCGGCGATCTACCAAAAAACCCTGGAAAAACTGCTGACATGACTGGCTCCGACAACATTGGATTCGATGACACCGAATCCCTCATCACCCTGCGCGACTGGCTGCGCTTTGCGGTGTCGCGTTTTAATGAATCGAAGCTGTTTTTCGGCCACGGCTCCGACAACGCCTTCGACGAAGCGGTCTACCTGATCCTGCACACCCTGCATCTGCCGCTCGACCGGCTCGACCCCTTTCTCGATGCCAGCCTCACCCACGCCGAAGCCGAACAGGTCAAAACCGTGATCGAGCGTCGCGTGCACGAGCGCATTCCCGCCGCCTATCTCACCCACGAAGCCTGGCTGGCCGGCAACCGCTTTTACGTGGATGAGCGGGTGATCGTGCCGCGCTCCTTCATTGCCGAGCTGCTGCCCGAGCAGTTGTCCCCCTGGGTCGAGACCCCGGAAATCGTCACCCGCGCGCTTGATCTGTGCACCGGTTCCGGCTGCCTCGCCATCCTGGCCGCGCTGGCTTTTCCCGACGCCCGCATCGACGCGGTGGACCTGTCGCGCGACGCGCTCGATGTCGCCACCCGCAACGTCGCCGATTACGGCCTGCAGGACCGGGTCGAACTGATCGAGTCGGATTTGTTCAAGGCGCTGTCGGGCCGCAGCTACGACCTCATCATCAGCAATCCGCCGTATGTGAACGCCGAATCGGTCGCTGCGCTGCCCGCGGAATACCAGGCCGAGCCCGCGCTGGCGCTGGGCTCCGGCGTCGACGGCTTGGACGCCACCCGGCAGATCCTGGCGCAGGCCAAATCCCACCTCAATCCGGGCGGCCTGCTGGTGGTCGAAATCGGCCACAACCGCGACGTCCTCGAAGCGGCCTACCCCGGCTTGCCCTTCACCTGGCTGGAAACCGAAAGCGGCGACCAGTTCGTGTTCATGCTGCGGCAGGAAGACCTGCCCGGCTGAATTCACGCCCACATCGCTGACCGGGCCACGTAACAAGGCCGGCAATCGGCTGCGTTTATAATGCCCCGACCATAACGGGGCCCAGGCTGTCCGCCCTGCATTCTTCCCCTCTGACACAGGAGCAAACCATGCAACAGCAACTCGATGTGTTCGTCGCTTCACTCACCACTTTCTGGACCCAGCTGGCCAGCTTCGTGCCCCAGCTGATCGCCGCGCTGGTGTTGCTGTTTGTCGGCTGGCTGCTCGCCAACCTGGCAAAAACCGGCGTGATGAAGCTGCTCGACGTGCTGAAATTCGACAGCCTGGCGGAGAAAACCGGCATCGAGGCTTTCCTCAAGCAAGGCAACCTCGATGTGTCGCTGTCGCGCCTGCTGGGCAAGCTCACCTACTGGATCATCATCTTCGTGGTCATCGTCACCGTCGCCAACAGCCTCGGACTGCACATGGTGGCCGAGCTGTTCAACAAGATCGTGCTCTACATCCCCAACATCATCGTCGCCATTCTGGTGCTGGTGTTCGGCACGCTGGTGGCGCGTTTCATCAACCGCCTGGTGTTCGCCTACCTCAACAACATGGGCGTGCAGGGCGCGCTCACCATCAGCACGCTATCGGAATACGGCGTCATCATCTTCGTGGTGTTCGTCGCGCTGGAACAGCTGGCGATCGGCACCACCCTGCTGACCGCCGCCTTCCAGATCGGATTCGGCGCGATCGGCCTGGCGTTTGCGCTGGCGTTCGGGCTGGGCGGCCGCGAGTGGGCGGCGGGCGTGATCAAGAAGCTGACCGAAAAATAAGCCTGCACGCTTCCAGACCCCGGCCTGCGTCGTTATTTGCGCAGGCCGTTGCATTTCTGGCCTGGCCAGGAAGCTTGTTCAATAAGCAAGCCCGACCTATCATGCGCATAGATACACGAAAGGATACACATCATGCGCACCAATATCGTGATTGACGACAAGCTCATGGATAGCACCCTGCGGGCAACCGGATTGAAGACCAAGCGGGAAGCAGTGGAACTGGGACTTCGTACCCTGTTGCGACTCAAGCAGCAAGAGGAGATCAAACGCTATCGTGGCAAGCTCGATTGGCAAGGCGACCTTGATGCCATGCGGATCGACAAGTGATTCTGGTCGATTCCAGCGTCTGGATAGACTATTTCAGGGGAGCCGTTACGCCCCAGACAGACAAGCTGGATTCGCTGCTTGGCATTGAGCCCATCGCGACGGGCGACCTCGTTTTGACCGAAGTGCTGCAGGGTTTTTCCAGCGACCGGGATTTCAAACAAGCCGAGAAGCTGATGACATCTCTGGTGATCGTGGACTTGGCGGGACAGGAAATGGCTATCCAGGCTGCAAAAAATTTTCGTACGTTGCGATCACTCGGGATAACCGTTCGCAAGACCATTGATACGGTGATTGCCACACGCTGCATCGAGAGCGGGTTACCCCTTCTGTACAGCGACCGGGATTTCGATCCTTTTGTCGAACACCTCGGTCTACGTTCAGCACTGGCTGAAATCTGACCGCTACGCTGTTCAGCGAATGCGCGGCTTGCGCGTGTGCTTGTCGGGCACGCCGCGCATCTGGCGGCGCGGGCTGGGCGCCATGTCGGCCCATTCGAGCACGCGGGCAACCAGTTCGTCGTCGATTTCCATTTTCTGCCCGCGACGTAGTTGCGGGGGCAGCGCAATCGGGCCGAAGCGGACGCGGGTCAGCCGCGACACGGTCAGGCCGAAATGCTCGAACAGACGCCGCACTTCGCGCTTGCGGCCTTCCTTGATGATGACGCGATACCAGCGGTTGACCCCTTCGCCGCCGCCGGCAAAACAGCTTTCGACATGCGCCGGGCCGTCGTCGAGTTCCACGCCGGCCATCAGCTGCGCAATCATGTCTTCGGAGAGTTCGCCCAATATCCGCACGGCGTATTCGCGCTCGACTTCGAAGCGCGGGTGCATCAGGTTGTTGGCCAGTTCACCATTTGTGGTGAAAATCATCAGGCCGTCGGTGTTGTAGTCCAGCCGGCCGATGGCGATCCACTTGGCGCCGCGCAATTTGGGCAGGGCATCGAACACGGTGGCGCGTCCCTTGGGGTCGTCGCGGCTGACGATCTCGCCGTCCGACTTGTGGTAAATCAGGATGCGGGTGCGCTTTTCGTCAAAACGCAGATAAATGCGGCGGCCACTGACCTTGACGACGTCGCGCGGGCCAACCTTGCTGCCGATGGTCGCGGTTTCGCCGTTGACCTGCACCCGGCCCTCGGCAATCCACTCTTCCATTTCGCGACGCGAGCCCACACCGGCGGAGGCCAGGGCTTTTTGCAGGCGCTCGCTGCTGGCCTCGGGCGCAATGGCCTGCTGCAGGCGGCTCGCCGCCCGCCCCAGGGGGGCATTCGGCGAACGGCGGATGGGGGATAAAGGGCGGGCCATATTCAGGGACTCTCAATGACAGCGCAGGCAGTTTCGATCACTGCGCCAAATGTCTGGGGGGTGCCATTGTCCAGCAATTCGGCCCGCAATTCCGGAATCAATGCAGTTTCGTCCGGCGTCACCAGGGTGCCCAGCTCTTCCAGCGGCGGCAGTTCGGACAGGGTGCGCAGGTTGAGATCGCTCAAAAAGTGCTCGGTGGTGCCGAACAGCGTGGGCCGGCCGGGCACGTCGCGGTGGCCGATGGCCTCGATCCAGCCGCGTTCTTCCAGCGTCTTGATGATGTGGGGATTGACCGACACCCCGCGGATATCCTCGATATCGCCGCGCGTCACCGGCTGGCGGTAGGCAATGATGGCCAGCGTTTCGAGCACGGCACGCGAATAACGCGGCGGCTTTTCGTTTTTCAGCCGCGCGATCCAGGTCTGCATTTCGGGGCGGGTCTGGAAGCGCCAGCCGTCCGCCACCTGCACCAGTTCCACGCCGCGACCCTGCCAGTCGGCACGCAGGCCTTCGAGCGCTTGGCGCAGGGTGTCGTTGGGCATGACGGGTGCGGACTCGTCGGGTTCGAACATGCGCTTGAGCTCGTTCAGCGACAGCGGTTCCACCGCCACCAACAGCGCGGCTTCCAGCACACGCTTCAAATCGTCGGGAGAATCATTCGGCTGCAGGTTCATGGATGCTGGTGTGAAGCTTCACGTAAATGGGGGCAAAGGCCTCGGCCTGGGTGACGTCGAGCAGGGTTTCCTTGGTCAGTTCCAGCACCGCCAGGAAGGTGACCACAAGCTCATGTACGGTCGAAGATTCAGGAAACAAGTCCTTGAATTCCATGAACTCTCCTGGCGTAAGTCGCTTCAGGATTCGGCTCATGTGTTCGCGGATGGAGAGTTCCTGGCGGCCGATGCGGTGATGGGTGCGGTTCTTGGCGCGCGACAGGATGGCCAGCCAGGCGGCGGCGAGCTCTTCCGGGTGGATGCTCGGCAACTGCCTCGACACGGCGGGGATGAACACGCTGGCGGTATGGAAATCGCGCCCTTCCTGCGGCATGGCGTCGAGATGCTGACCGGCGAGCTTCATCTGCTCGTATTCCAGCAGACGCCGCACCAGTTCGGCGCGCGGGTCGTCGGCTTCGTTCGCCTCCTCGGCCTGCTCGCGGCGCGGCAGCAACATGCGCGACTTGATGTCGATCAGCATCGCCGCCATCAGCAGGTATTCCGCGGCAAGTTCGAGCCGGGTGGCACGGGCGGCTTCCACGTAGGTCATGTATTGCCGGGTCAGCGCCGCCATCGGGATATCCAGCACGTCCAGGTTTTGGCGACGGATCAGGTAGAGCAGCAGGTCGAGCGGGCCTTCGAAGGTGTCGAGAAACACCGCCAGCGCGTCCGGCGGGATGTAGAGATCCTGCGGGAGGTCGGTGAACAGCTCGCCATGCACCTTGATGACAGGTGCGGGGTCTGTTTCGAGGAGCGCTGTATTTGTCAGCGCTGGGTTCATCAACTCGGCGGCGTTCATACCGGCATTTTACCCGACTCGACGGTTTCCAAATCCTTGGCGCCCGGCACGGCCTGTTCTTCAGTTTTTCTGATGCCGGCGCCATCAGATTTCGTGATTGGTTCCGGCAGCACCGCGCGCTAGGCTTAAAGCCATCTCGCTATTGGCAGTTGAAAGGAGTGAATCATGTATATGACCGACGTAGTGCTGCATGTCGATGAAACACTGGACGCGCAGGGCAGGCATTCACTCGAGGATGAAATGCGCGGTATCGACGGCGTCATCTCCCCCGGTTTCAGTCCGCGCACGCCCCATCTGATGATCGTGACCTATAACCCCGACCGCATTCCGACCGGGAAGCTGCTGCAGGAAGTGCAGCGCCGCGGCTATCACGCCCAGCATTGCGGCGGATAAGCAGCCCTACCCTCGCCCTGTGGCAGCAGGCGTGCCGAACACCACCGCCGCCACGTCCTGATAGCGCTTGGCAAAGTGCACGGTCAGGCCTGCGCGGATGTGATCGGGCAGTTTGTCGAAATCGCGCCGGTTGGCGTCCGGCAGGATGAGTTCGGTGATGCCGACGCGGCGGGCCGCGATGACCTTCTCGCGGATGCCGCCGACCGGCAGCACCTGACCGGTGAGCGTGAGCTCGCCGGTCATCGCCAGCGGACGGCTGATCCGGGCTTTCTTCGCCAGCGACAGCAGCGCCGTTGCCATGGTGATGCCTGCGCTAGGGCCATCCTTGGGGGTGGCGCCTTCCGGCACATGCAGGTGGATGAAGCTGGAGTCGAAGAACTTGTCATCGGCCGCATAGGTTTTCAGGTTCGAAACCACGTAGCTGTAAGCGATCTCGGCGGATTCCTTCATCACGTCGCCCAGCTTGCCGGTCAGCTTGAAGCCGCGCGTCAGGCCATGGATGCGACTGGCCTCGACCGGCAGCGTGGTGCCACCCATGGCGGTCCATGCCAGGCCGGTGACGATGCCAACGCCGCTCATCGGCTTTTCGCGGGTGAACACCGGCTTGTCGAGGTAGGCCTCGACTTCCTTGATGCCGATTTTGATCGGCGTGGCCGCGCCGCCGAGGATCTTGACCACGGCCTTGCGCGCCACCCGCCCCAGCTGTTTTTCCAGATTACGCACCCCGGCTTCGCGCGCATAGCCGTCGATCACGTGGCGCAGCGCGCCTTCGCTGATGGTGAGCTGGTTCTTCTTGAGGCCGGCGCGGGTCAGTACGCGCGGCCACAGGTGATGCTTGGCGATGGCGATTTTTTCTTCGGTGATGTAGCCCGACAGGCGGATGACTTCCATCCGGTCGAGCAGCGCCGACGGGATGCTGAAGCCATTCGCGGTGCAGATGAACAGTGCCTTGGACAAATCGAAGCGGACGTCGAGATAGTGGTCGAGAAAATCGGCGTTCTGTTCGGGATCGAGCACTTCAAGCAGGGCCGAAGCCGGATCGCCCTGGTAGTTGGCGCCGATCTTGTCGATCTCGTCGAGCATGATGACCGGGTTGGCCGAGCCGACCTCTTTCAGCGCCTGCACGAACTTGCCCGGCATAGCGCCGATATAGGTGCGGCGGTGGCCCTTGATTTCGGCCTCGTCGCGCATGCCGCCGACCGAGAAGCGGTAGAACTTGCGCCCCAGGGTTTCGGCGATGGACTTGCCGATCGAGGTCTTGCCGACGCCGGGCGGGCCGATCAGCAGCAGGATCGAGCCCGCCATTTCGCCCCGCATCGCGCCGACCGCGAGGAATTCGATGATGCGGTCCTTGACGTCGTCGAGACCATCGTGATCGCGGTCGAGGATCTTGCGCGCATAGTCGAGGTCGATCTTGTCCTGGGTGTGCACACCCCACGGCAGCACGGTCAACCAGTCAAGATAATTGCGGGTGACGCTGTATTCCGGCGAACCGGTTTCCAGCAGCGCCAGCTTGTGCATCTCCTCGTCGATGCGCTTTTTGACCGCCGCAGGCAGGCTCAGCTTGGCGATGCGCTCGTTGAAGGTGTCGAGCTCGGAGGTTTTATCGTCCTTGGCCAGCCCCAGTTCGCGCTGGATGGCTTTGAGTTGCTGGCGCAGAAAAAACTCGCGCTGCTGCTCGGTCATTTTTTCGTCGACCTTGTCGCGGATGTCCGATTGCAGACGCGCCACATCGAGCTCTTTCTTCAGCAGCACCAGCACTTTTTCCATGCGCTTTTTCAGCGCGAAGGCTTCCAGCACGTCCTGCAAGGCCTGCTTCGAGGCGGTGGTGAGGCTGGCGGCAAAGTCGGTCAGCTGCGACGGTTCGTTCGGCCCGAAGCGGTTGAGAAAGAACTTCAACTCTTCAGAATAAAGCGGATTAAGCGGCAGCAAGTCCTTGATCGTGTTGATGATCGCGATGGAATAGGCGCGGATTTCCTCGGAGTCCGGCTTGCCGGTTTCGTTCGGGTAATCGACCCGCACCTTGAACGGCGCCGTCTCGGACAGCCACTCGACAATGCGGAAGCGGCGGCGGCCTTCGGCGATGAACTGCATCTTGCCGTCGGAACGGACCGGGTGATGGATGCGCACCAGAGTGCCGATATTGCGGAAATCCGCGCGCTTCACCTCGTCGGTGTTGTCGGGCTTGACCACGACCAGCCCCACCATGTGGTGGCTGGATTCGCCGATGGCCTCGACCGTGGTCAGCCACGGCGCTTCGTTCATCAGCAGCGGCATGGTCTGCGCGGGGAAAAAAGGCTTTTCGGTCAGCGGCAGCAGGTACAGCTCGTTCGGCAACAACGGATCGACCGGCAGTTGCAGTTCGACTGAGGGCTCGCCTTCGGGCGCAGCAGAATGGGGCATGACGTCTTGTTCTCGTTGGATTCGGACAGCCGAACCCGAAGTATCAGGCTTATCGGCGGGATTTCAAGGCCGGATCGGGCTGGCCGTCTTGGCCGCGGGCTGCGCAAGCGGGATTTCTTCCACGCTGTCCGGCAAGCTGGAGAGCACCATCAACTCGACGCGGCGATTGCGCGCGCGCCCGTCTTCGGTGTCGTTGGAAGCGATCGGCTTGCTCGCCTCGCTGCCGATCGCCAGCAGGCGCTCCGGATCGATGCCGTTGGCCGCCAGCAGGCGCACCACGCTGGTGGCGCGCATCGCAGACAGCTCCCAGTTCGAGGCAAAGGTCGAATTGCTGATCTGCACGTTGTCGGTATGACCGGTGACTTCGATCTTGAACGGCTCGTTTTTCAAACCCGTGGCCACGGCTTGCAGCACTTGCAGCGAATGCGGATGCAATTGTGCCTGCCCGGGCTCGAACAGGACATTGGCGTTGATTTCGATGCTGATGCCGCGCCGGCTCTGCGTGACCTTGACCTTGCCCTCCTTCACCAGCGGCCCCATGGCCGCCATCAGCGTGCTCGCCACGTCGGTCATGTGCGTCTGTTCTTCGAGGCGTTGCTGCTGTTTGAGGGTCCGCTGCTTGACTTCGGGCGGCAGTTTGACGGTCGGCAATTCCGGCACGCTGGCCTCTTCGCCGCTGGGCGCCTTGCCGAAGGCGTCGCCCAGGGAATGGGAGAGAACCCGGTATTTGCCTTCGTTGACGGCGGAGATGGCGTACATCACCACAAAAAAGGCGAACAGCAGGGTGATGAAATCGGCGTACGAAATCAGCCAGCGGTCGTGGTTTTCATGGTCGTAATTGATCCGCCGCCGTTTGCGCATCAAAGATAACCCTTCAGGCGCGCTTCGATGATGCGCGGATTGTCGCCGTGCGCGATGCCGATGAGGCCGTCGCAGACGATCTCGCGCTCGGTGACGCGGCGCGCGATGGTGAACTTGATCCGGTTGGCAATCGGCAGGAAGACCAAATTGGCCAGTCCCACGCCATAGATGGTGGCAACAAAGGCGACCGCAATGCCCGCCCCCAGCCGGCTCGGGTCGGACAGGTTTTCCATGACGTGGATCAGGCCGATCACCGCACCCAGAATACCCAGCGTCGGCGCGTAGCCGCCGGCGGATTCCCATACCCGCGCGGCCTGACGCTCGGCCGTTTCAAACTGGTTGATCTGCACCTCGAGGGTGTCGCGCAGCTTGTCGGCGTCCGCGCCATCCACCAGCAACTGCAGGGCCCCCTTCTGGAACGGGTCATGGGTCATGTTGACGTGCCGCTCCAGCGCCAGCACGCCCTCCTTGCGCGTGGTGGTAGACCACACGATCACCCGGCGGATCAGCGCCGGGGCATCGGATTCGGGCGGACGGAACACCCATTTGGACATGCGCATGCCATGCAGGAAAACAGGCAGGGGAAAATGCAGCAGCACCGCTGCCAGGGTGCCGAGGACGACGATCACGAAGGCCGCCGGTTGCAGGAACAGGCCGATATGCCCGCCTTCCATCGCCTGGCCGCCGAGTATGGCGACCAGGCCCAGGCCCAGGCCAATCAGACTGCCACGATCCATGCATCCTCCTTGAGTTTGGTGCGGATACGCGCGATGGCCTGGCCGTGCAGCTGGCAAATGCGCGATTCGGTGACGCCGAAGACTTCGCTGATTTCACGCAGGTTGAGTTCCTGTTCGTAATACAGCGACATCAGCAGTTGTTCGCGCTCGGGCAGCGCTTCGATGCCGCGGATGATGCAGGCGCGCAGATTGGCATCGAGCAGCTGCGGCAAGGGCATGCTGGCTTCGTCCGCTGATTGCTTGTCGAGGAAGGAATCATCCTCGTCGCTGTCGCCGAAATCCTCGAAATACAGCAGCTGATGGCCGCGCGCATCGCCCAGCATGCCCTGGTATTCGGCCAGCGGAATTTTCATTGACTCGGCAATTTCGGTTTCGCTGGGTTGCCGGCCGAGCTTGTGCTGCAAGGCGCCGATGGCTGCCTCGATCTTGCGCATCGACTGCCGGGCGGTGCGCGGCATCCAGTCGGAATGGCGCAGCTCGTCAATCATCGAGCCGCGGATGCGCTGGATGGCATAGGCCTCGAACTGCGCGCTCTGGGCGTCGTCGTAGCGGCTGATGGCGTCGAGCAGGCCGATCATCCCGGCCTGCACCAGGTCGTCCTCCTCCACGCTGGGCGGCAGCCGGCCCATCATGTGATGCGCCAGCCGCTTGACCATCGGCATGTAGTGCGACAGCAGTTCGCTTTTTTCGCTTTTTCCGCTCGCGGTGTACACCCTTATCCTCTCCTATAGGCTTCCATCAGACGACCACCCTCGATCACGCGCTGCATGAAACCGCCGAGGTTGCCCAGGCTGGGGGGCTGCGGCCAGCGCAGCAAGCCATCCGCCAGCTTGCGGAACTGCGAGGTCGATTGCGCGACCGGGAAGGCCTCCACCACCGAGGTACGCAGGCGGTTGGCGCGGTTGAGGCGCTCGTCCAGCGGAATATAGCCGAGGTAGTCCACCGACACACTCAAATACCGTTCGGCCGTCTGCGCAAAGTTGCGCGCCACCGCCTGCGCCTGTTCGGGCGACTCGATGCGGTTGAGCAGCAGGCGGAACTGGCGCTTGCCGAAATTTTGCGACAGGCGTTTCACCAGCGTGTAAGCCTGCGTGATGGCAGTGTTGCCCGGCGGCAACACCACCATGATTTCGGAGGCAGCCAAACCCAGCGGCAGCGCATCTGGATCGGTGGCTTCTTCCATGTCCACCAGCACCACATCGACGCCGCACTGCAACTGGTTGAAGCTTTGTGCGAGCCATTCCTGGTCGCGCTCGGAGAGGCGCCCGAGGCGGCTGAAACCGCCGCCGATCGGCAACACCTGCACGTTGTCGGGCCCGGTGAGGATCAGCGCATCCAGGGTGCAGCGCCCGGCCAGCACGTCCATCACGTCATGGCGCGGCGTCAGCCCGAGCGCGGATGCGGCGCCCTGCCCCTTGTGGCTCTGGTCGATGATGAGCACGTCGCGACCGCCGCGCGCCAGCGCCACGGCCAGATTGGCGGTGGCGGCGGTCTTGCCCGCCCCCTGCTGCCCCGACATCACGGTAATCACCTGAAACCCGGCCTGCTGGCCCAGCCCAAGCAGGCTGCGCAGCCCGGCGGCCTGATCGCTGTTGAACTTGTCGCCTTTGAGATCAGCCATGGGACACCGCGCTTTCGCGATGCTGGGTCGGCTGGCCGGACAAAGCGAATGCCAGTTCGCTGTCGTCGAGCTGCCACGGCGAGGACAGGGTTCGCGTCTTGAACGCTCGATGGATCAGATACTGGCGGTTAGCCAGATGCAGGTCTTCGGGCACGCGCTGGCCGGTCGCCAGATAGTGCACGTTGAGTTGGTGGCGAATCGCGCAGTCGAGCGCGGGGCCGAGGCTGGCGGCTTCGTCGACTTTCGACAGGATGCAGCCGTCGAGCCCGCGCGACTGGTAGGCGCGCACCACTTCGTCCAGCGTGTCGCCGTGACTGGTGGCATTCAGCAGCAGCAGGCGCTTGATCGGGTGCTCGGCCTGGCACAGCATTTCGACCTGTTCGGCCACCGCCTGATCGCGCTGGCTCATGCCGACGGTGTCGATCAGCACGGTGTGCTTGTTGCGCAGCTCTTTCAGCGCAATGCGCAGGTCGGCGGCGTCGCGCACCGCATGCACGGTCACGCCGAGAATCTTGCCGTAAATGCGCAGCTGCTCGTGGCCGCCGATCCGGTAGCTGTCGGTGGTGAGCAGCGCCAGTTTGCCGGCGCCGTGGCGCACCACAAAGCGCGCGGCCAGCTTGGCGGTGGTGGTGGTTTTACCCGCGCCGGTCGGCCCCATCAGGGCGAACACGCCGCCACTGTCGAGCATGTCGGTTTCGTTCTGCATCACCTGCAGGCGCTTCATCAGGGTGTTGCGCATCCACACCTGGGCCTGCTCGGCATCGCCGCGTTCCTCGCCGCGCGGCAGGCTGTCCAGCAGTTCGCGCGCCAGGGTGGCGCTGAAGCCGGCTGCCAGCATGTCGCGCATCAGGGTGGCGCCCGACGGGTCGCGTCCGGGCAGGTCGCGCCAGGCCAGATCGGCCAGCTGGTTTTCCAGCCGCGATTGCATCATCTTGATTTCGCTGATCACGCTCTTGGCCAGCTGGGCGCCTTCCTGGCTCGGCAGGGCCACCCGCTCGACCAGACGGCGTTTGAATGTCACTTCAGGATTGGGCTCGCGCTGTGTGTTCACAGCCATTTCCCGAGGCATCGCAGCAGGCGCCTGGCTCGGGGTGGGCATGTCCACCACCGGCGGCGCCATCGCAGCGATGTCCTCCGCCGGGATCGCCAGCACCTCGACCCCGCCATCGACGGCGCGGTTCGACAGGATGACGGCATCAGGCCCGAGGACTTCGCGCAACTGGCGCATGGCCTCACGGGATGTTTTGGCGACGATACGTTTGACGTTCATGCTGCTCCTCCTACAAGGGAAGTGACTTTGATGTGTTTGCCTTCGGGTACTTCAGCGTGCGAAAGCACTTTGAGTTGCGGCACGGTGCGCCGCAGAAAACGTGCAAGCAAGGGA
Organism: Thiobacillus sp.; assembly: GCA_020057245.1. Lineage (GTDB taxonomy): Bacteria > Pseudomonadota > Gammaproteobacteria > Burkholderiales > Thiobacillaceae > Thiobacillus. Next base: position 25,006 of record JAGVGD010000027.1, read on the forward strand.
CGCAGGGCAACCGGCGTCAGCAATACGGGGGGATGACCCAGGGCTTCCTGGCGCTGGGTCGAGGTCTGGGTGCGTTCCAGCAGGGCATCGGCGAGGCCGGGCTCCATCGCGGCGGCGTCGCTGCCGGCCTGCAGGGTCTGCATCAACAGACGCTCCAGGTTCTGATCGAGCGCGATCACCGGCAGCTCGCCAACCGAACCGTAGATCTGCTGCACGATGGACCGTCCGAGCGCCACCCGCACCAGCGCGGTGAGTTCGCCCGGGTCCTGCACGCGCGGCGCTTCTTCGAGCAGGGTGTCGATGATGCTGCGCATGTCGCGGATCGCCACGCCTTCGATCAGCAGGTTTTGCAGCACTTTCTGCACGATGGAAAGCGACAGCAGTTTCGGCACCAGGTCTTCCACCAGTTTGGGCGCGCTCTTGCCCAGATGGTCGAGCAGCGCCTGCGTTTCCTGACGTCCCAGCAGTTCGGCCGCATGCTGCGTCACCAGATGGTTCAGGTGGGTGGCGATCACGGTACCGGGATCGACCACGGTATAGCCCATGGCCTGCGCCTGGTCGCGCAACTCGCCGTCGATCCACACCGCGGGCAAGCCGAACGCGGGGTCGCGCGTGGCCACGCCCGGCAGGGTCGCCGTGATGTTGCCCGGATCGATCGCCAGGAACTGGCCGGTGCGCACTTCGCCGCTGCCGATTTCCACGCCCTTGAGCGTGATGCGATAGCTGTTCGGATTGATTTCGAGGTTGTCGCGGATATGCACGGCGGGCGGCAGAAAGCCGATTTCGCGGGCAAACTTCTTGCGGATGCCCTTGATGCGGCGTACCAGTTCGCCATCGGCGGCGGCGTCCACCAGCGGGATCAGGCGGTAGCCGACTTCCAGTCCCAGCGTATCGATGGGGGCGACGTCTTCCCAGCTGGCTTCCTGGCTTTCGACCATGGCGGTCGGGGCTGAGGGCGTCTCATCCGGCACGGCCTGTTTAGCCTTGCTGCTCTTGCTGGCGAGCCAGACCAAGCCGCCTGCCAACAGCAGGAAGGCGATGTTGGGCATGCCCGGGATCATGCCCATCATGCCCATGATTGCAGCGGTGATGTACAGCGCCTGCGGTTTGTTGAAGACATTGGACATCACCTGACCGGCGATGTCTTCCTCGGTGCTGACGCGGCTGACGATGAGACCGGCTGCGATCGAAATCACCAGTGCCGGAATCTGCGCCACCAGGCCGTCGCCAATCGCCAGCAAAGTGTAGTTGCGGGCAGCGTCAGCCAGCGACATGTCATGTTCCATCAGGCCGATGATGAGACCGCCGATGATGTTGATCAGCAGGATCAGGATGCCGGCGATGGCGTCGCCACGCACAAATTTCGAGGCGCCGTCCATCGAACCGAAAAAGTCGGCTTCCTGCGCGACTTCGGCACGACGGCGGCGCGCCTCATCTTCGTTGATCAGGCCGGCATTGAGGTCGGCATCAATGGCCATCTGCTTGCCGGGCATGGCGTCCAGGGTGAAACGTGCGCTGACTTCGGCAATCCGCCCGGCGCCCTTGGTGATCACGATGAAGTTGATCACCACCAGAATCACGAACACGATGATGCCCACCGTGTAGTCGCCGCCGACCAGGAAATGGCCGAAGGCTTCGATCACCTTGCCCGCGGCGTCCGGTCCGGTGTGCCCTTCCAGCAACACGACACGGGTCGACGCCACGTTGAGCGACAGACGCATCAGGGTGGACAGCAGCAGCACCGTAGGGAAGGCGGCGAAGTCGAGCGCCTTCTTGGTGGACAGGCTCACCAGCAACACCATGATCGACAGCGCGATGTTGAAAGTGAACAGAATATCCAGCAGGAAGGTGGGTAAAGGCAGCACCAGCATCGCCAGAATCAGGATGATGAAAATCGGTGCGGCCAACGACTTCAAGTTCATCGACCCAAGCATTTTGGAGAAATTCAGCGTGCCATTCATGGGGTGGCCTGCAAGGGATCAAGTTCGGGGGGAACCGGCAAGGCGGTCGGCGCGTTTGGATAGACCCCACCCACCTGCTGGTAATGACGCAACTGGAACACGTAGGCCAGCACTTCGGCCACGGCGGTGTAGAGCGTGGCCGGAATTTCATCGCCGAGTTCGGTATGGCGGAACAGCGCACGTGCCAGCGGCGGCGCTTCCAGCAGCGGCACCTTGTTTTCGGCGGCCAGTTCGCGGATCTTGGCGGCGACGGCGTCGGCCCCCTTCGCCACCACGCGCGGTGCGCCCATCTTGCCTTCGGTGTATTTCAGCGCGACGGCGTAATGGGTCGGGTTGGTCACCACCACATCGGCGGTCGGCACTTCGCTCATCATGCGGCGGCGCGCCATTTCGCGCTGCTGCGCACGGATGCGCGCCTTGAGGTGCGGGTCGCCTTCCGATTCCTTGGCTTCCTGACGCAGTTCTTCTTTGGTCATTTTCAGCTTGTGGTAGTGGTTCCAGAGCTGATACGGCAGGTCCAGCGCCACAATGAAAATCATGGCGCCCGATGCCAGCAGGAACACCTTTCCGATCAGGTCGCCCATATGCCGGATGGCGCTGGAAGGCGTTTCCAGGCTGAGCGAAAAAATGGCGTCGAGATTGGACCAGATCAGCCAGGTCGCGACCACGCCCAGCAGCCCCACCTTGGCCAGTGACTTGACCAGCTCGATCAGGCCTTGCGACGACAGGATGCGCTTGATGCCCGAGAGCGGATTCAGACGGCTGAATTTCGGCGCAAGCGCCTTGGAGCTGAACAGCCAGCCATGCGTCATGAAAGGCGCAGCCAGCGTGGCGAGCAACACCGCACCCAGAAACGGCGCAAGAGCCAGCGCCGCTTCAGCAACCTGGCTCGATAACTGGTTCAGCACCTGCGTGCTGTCGCGTGCAATGGCCGGCTCGAACTGCAAGCCGCCGCGCACGATTCCGGACAACGTCTGGCCCATGCCGCTGGCCATCATCCACATCGCTGAACCACCCACCATCAAAACGACAAACGTAGCCAGTTCACGCGACTGCGGCACCTGGCCTTCTTCGCGTGCTTTGTCCAGTCGTTGTTGCGACGGGGCTTCGGTCTTTTCCTGATCGCTTTCTTCAGCCATCCCTGATTCACCTGTTGAGGGCGCCCGCCACTCGAATCAAATCGGGACGGGCTTTCTTAGACTGGATTATTGGCCATGCCGGGGCCGGGCGATCAGGGGAATAGAGCGGGTTTTGTACTGCTATTTGGCGCCAGACGGCGCCGGCGGCTCATTGAGCCGGAGTGGCGTCGTGTGCCTGGGTAACGGAGTCGCGCACGGCCGCTTCATCGGCGATGCTGACGCCGCTGGCTTCCTTGGTGACTGCGTCTTCGGTGCGCTTGTTCATGACGATGATGCTGATGCGACGATTGACCGGGTCAAAGGGTTCCGCCTGGTTGAATGCGACCGACGAGGCGAGCCCGACCACGCGCAGCATCTTGGCTTCATCCATGCCGCCCGCGACCAGTTCGCGCCGCGAAGCATTGGCACGATCGGCCGACAGTTCCCAGTTGCTGTAACCGCGACCCTGGTTCGAATACGGCGTGGCATCGGTATGGCCCGACAGGCTGATGCGGTTCTGCACGTCGTTCAGCACCTTGCCGATCTCGCGCAGGATGACCTTGGTGTAGGGCTGCAATTCAGCGCCTGCCAGGTTGAACATCGGCCGGTTCTGTTCGTCGACGATCTGGATGCGCAGACCTTCGGTCGTGATGTCGAGCAGGAGCTGGCGCTTGAACTGCTTGAGAGTGGGGTTGGCGTCGATTTCCGCTTCCAGCCGCCCTTTCAGCATTTTGAGCTTCTCGGCTTCAACCCGCTCCAACTCGGCCTTGGCGGCTTCCAGATTGTAGGATTTTTTCTTGGTGTCGGATTCGCCCTTCTTGACCTGTCCGGTCTTGCGCGACAGGTCCATGCCGCCGCCCTTGATCACGCTCGAACTGTCGCCGCTGCCCGAGCCGCCCTGCATGGCGACTTTAAGCGGCGTCTTGAAATATTCGGCAATACCGTTGAGATCGCCCTTGGCAGTCGAGCCCAGCAGCCACATCAGCAAAAAGAAAGCCATCATCGCCGTCACGAAGTCGGCATAGGCGATCTTCCACGCACCCCCATGGTGGCCGCCGGAGACCTTCTTGATGCGCTTGACGATGATGGGCGCTTTTTGTTCGCTCATGGATGCACTTCAGCTCTGGGGAAACTCAAATTGGCGAAAAAATCAGCGCGACTTGGCGCCCTTGACGTGCTCTTCCAGCTCGCTGAAAGAAGGACGCTCGGTCGAGAACAGCACCTTGCGGCCAAACTCGACCGCAATCGCCGGGGCATATCCATTGATGCTGGCCAGCAGGGTGACCTTGACGGTCTGGAACATTTTGGTCGACTCGTGCAGCTTCTGCTCGAGCAAACCCGACAGCGGTCCGACAAAACCATAGGCCAGCAGAATACCGAGGAAGGTGCCGACCAGCGCGTGAGCGATCAGGATTCCCAGCTCGGCCGGCGGCAAGCTCACCGATTCCATGGTGTGCACCACGCCCATCACCGCAGCCACGATGCCAAATGCAGGCAAGCCGTCACCGAGCTTGGCCACGACGTGCGCCGGCACCTCCCCTTCGTGATGGTGGGTTTCGATTTCGTTGTCCATCAGGTTTTCGATTTCGAAGGCATTCATGCTGCCGCTCACCATCAGGCGCAGATAGTCGGTGAGGAATTCAACAATGTGGTGGTCAGCCATGATGGAGGGGTATTTGGAAAACAGCGGGCTGTTCTCCGGCGAGTCCACATCGCTTTCCACCGACATCAGGCCTTCCTTGCGGATTTTTGTCAGCAGCTCGTACAGCAGCGCAAGCATGTCCATGTACATGGCCTTGGTGTACTTCGATCCCTTGAACACCGTCGGCAAGGCCTTCATGGTTGCCTTGATGGCCTTGGCATTGTTGCCCACCATGAATGCACCACCCGCGCCGCCGCCGATCATCAGCAGTTCCAGCGGCTGAAACAATGCGGCCAGATGTCCACCGGCCAGCGCAAAGCCACCGAATACAGAAACCACCACCACAATATATCCAACGATGACTAGCACGAGCGTCCATCCCTTTTGGTTGTCTCACCGACGGTGAACAGCACCTTGATTAACCCTGATCCCACGTATGAGGTTTCGACAGGATCGGCCGAAACTTGATGCTGAGCAGGCGAAGAATTCCGGCGTCCGTTCACATGCGCCACGCATAAAGCGTGTGACGCGCGCCTTCAGCCAGGGGAATCACAAGATCCGGTTGCCGCGCCTGCACTTCGAACGACAGGCTGATGAGCAGACTGCCTTGATGCATCTGGGACTGCGCCTGCTGCCACAGTTGCGGCATCGCAGCCGGAGAGAGGAAGGCGAACACCACGTCGTATCCAGCCAGATCGAGCGCCGCATAGTCGCGGCGCAGAAACGTCACCCGACTGTGCCTGATCCAGGATCGAACGCGGCTGATGAGCCAGGGGGCGGGGGCAATCTCGGTGCCGGAAAACTGCGCCTGCGGAAAGCGCGACTCCAGATAAAACGGCACATCGCCGAAGCCGCTGCCGATATCGATGAAGCGAAACGGGGTCGTCTGCGGCAACAAGGGGATGATCGCATCCCAAGCTTTACGATCGGACAGATATAACGGCACCCGGGTGCGAAAGCTGCTCCAGTAAAACAGCACCAGCAGCAAAAATGCCACCAGGTAAATCCACGCAGGCAGACTGAATTTCTGAGCCAGCAAGATGACGGAAAAAAACCCGAAATGCAGCGGTAGCCACCAGACGGGTTGCCGCCATAACCGGCTCAAGCCCGCAGCCACGAAGCCCTGAACCAGGGCGAATTGCCACGGGGCCGCTTGAAAGGGAAACAGGGATTGCAGCAGGAAGGCCAGCAGTGCAACCAGCAGCAAGGCTGCGCACTGGACAATGAGTGATTGAAGGCTGACTGGCAGACGCGTCATCAACCGAAACGGTGAAGCCGCGAAATCAGGCCGCAGCCAATATGGCCTGCGCTTCGGCTTCTGCCTTTGCCTTGCGGGTTTTGCCGGCGCGTGCGGGTACGTTGCACAGACCGCACACGTAATGACTATGCAGGTCGTCGGGATGCACCACGAAATTGCCGCCACAGCAGCTGCACACCGCGGTTTCAAGCATGCGGCTTTCAAAAAACCGGTGCAAGGTCCAGGCGCGGGTGAAGCTCAAAACTTCTTCGATCTGGTTGGAGTGCAGATATTCCTGGTACAGCCGATAACTTTTGAGGATTGCTTCGATACCGCTGCATTCGCTGTTTTTAACGAGGTAGCGATGAATGTTGATGAACAGCGAGGAGTGCACATTGGGCAGCCAGGTCAGAAACCAGTCGGTCGAAAACGGCAGCATGCCCTTGGGCGGCGACACGCCTTTGACTTCCTTGTAGAGCTTGAGCAGGCGTTCGCGCGACAGCGAGGTCTCCGACTCCAGTACCTGCGGACGGGCGCCGAGCTCGATCATTTCGATCGCCAGCTGGGTGTCGCGCATTTCGGTCAACAGACTTTTTTTACTCATTTGAACGCTCCTCGAAACACCCGACCCGAAATCAGACGAAAGCCGCCTGCCCTGCCATCAAGATCGCTGCATGCGACTGCGCCAGTGCCCGGTCCTTGGTGTAAGACGTCAGCATGTTGAGCACCAGGCCGTCATCGAAGCGGAAGCGCGACACCAGCATGCCCGAGCTGGCCAGCTTGAGCACCTGGGCAGGGGTCAGCGTCTCGATCAGGTCGGCCACATCCTGGCTGATGCCCAAACGAAAGACGGCTGCCGCCTTGTCGTGTTGAATCATGTGCTGTGCCAGCATCAGATAGTTGAGGTTGACATCACGGATTTCGTCCATCATTTCGTCGAGTTTCATGTTGTCGGTCCTTACTTCGTAGAATTATTTTCGAATTCGCACTTAAGTCAGCGTTGTGAAATCGTTATCGGACGACACCCTTGAAAGCTAATACAGACTAAGCACTAATAAACTGTAGGCAAATAACCCAACGTTGTCTTGGTGTTTGTCTTACACACAATCGTGCAAGCTGTCCGCACGAATCCGTAGTCTCTATCGGATTTGCGCAGACAAGCCATTGAATTTAAGCGTGAATTATTGGGAAAAAACGGCTGCGGACATTGCGTCCGCAGCAAGGTGGTTTAGGTAGAGCAGATCAGCTGCGCTGGTAAATGTCCTCGAAGCGGACGATGTCGTCTTCCCCCAGATAGGTGCCCGACTGCACCTCGATCATGTGCAGATCGATCTTGCCGGGGTTTTCCAGGCGGTGCGAGGTTCCCAGTGGAATATAGGTGGACTGGTTCTCGGAAAGCAGCGCCACGCTCTCGCCGCAGGTCACGCGCGCCGTGCCTGACACGACGATCCAGTGCTCGGCGCGGTGATGATGCATCTGCAGGCTGAGTTTCTCGCCCGGCTTGACCATGATGCGCTTGACCTGAAAGCGTTCGCCTTCGTCGATTCCCTCGTACCAGCCCCAGGGTCGATATACCTGCTTGTGGATCAGATGCTCGCAGCGCTTTTCGGCCTTCAGGCGATCGACCAGCTTCTTCACGTCCTGCACCTGATCCTTGTGCGCGACCAGCACCACGTCGGCGGTTTCCACCACGACCAGATCCGACACCCCCAGCATGGCGACCATACGGGTTTGAGCACGGACATAATTGTTGCGGGCGTTTTCCAGCATCACGTCGCCGCGGCAGGCATTGCCCTGCTCATCCTTGTCCGCCACATCCCACAAGGCGGTCCATGCGCCGATGTCGTTCCAGGCCATGTCGGCAGGTACGACCGCAGCACGCTGGGTGTGTTCCATCACGGCATAATCGACCGAGTCGGAGGGGCAGGCTTCGAAAGCTGCCGGATCGAGACGCACAAAATCGAGATCCAGCGTGGCCGCATCCAGCGCCGCACGGCTGGCATCGAGGATATCGGGACGCAAGGCCTGCAATTCCTTCAGGAAATCGCTCGCGCGGAACAGGAACATGCCGCTGTTCCAGAAATACTCGCCGGAATCGACGTACTGTTGTGCGGTGGCCAGGTCGGGTTTTTCGACAAATGCGGCAACCTGATGCGCCCCCGCAGCATCGGCCAGCGACGCACCCTTGCGGATATAGCCATAGCCCGTCTCGGGCTTGGCCGCGACAATGCCGAACGTAGCCAGGTGACCCTTCTGCGCCGCCGCCGCGGCGACCCGGATCGCCGCATGGAAAGCCTCGACATCCCCGATCAGGTGGTCGGCAGGCAGCACCAGCATCAAGGCATCGGGGTCGTCGCGCGACAGCATCAAGGCCGCGACGGCAATGGCCGGCGCCGTATTGCGCCCCACCGGCTCCAGCACGATCGCGCGCGGTGCCGAGCCTATTTGCCGCATCTGCTCGGCGATCATGAAGCGATGTTCGACATTGCACACCATCAGCGGCGCTGCCATCTCCGGCATGTTGGCCAAGCGGGCGACGGTGTCCTGCAGCAGGCTGAAGTCGCTTGCAAGCGGCAACAACTGCTTGGGCAAGGCCGCGCGCGACAAGGGCCACAGGCGGGTGCCGGAGCCACCGGACAGGATCACAGGATGGATGGGAGTCATATATTGAAGGTCCGTCATCAAATTAATCAATTACCAGAAGTCTGCCACCGCCAGGCTACTGCCTTGTTGCAAGGGTTCGAATACCATTTGCACCCAGTATCGCCGGATGGACGAATGGCCGACATGGTGCGGGATTAACCAAACCACGGCAAGTGAGACACCTGGACAAAAATACTATTCAAGAAAGCGCGAACAACGCCGATACTTATTTCAATGCTTGGTGCTGTGTTGAACGATGTGGCGCTTGGTAGATTTCCCTTGTAGATTGTGTCCGGTACGGGGTTTTCCCCGGGTGCTCCTCCTCCAGCCACACCGGGCTTTTAACGGCGCTTTATGCGCCGTTTTTGTTTTTCCGCTCATGAATACGCCACAGTCAGGACTGAGCAGGCATTCGCCTCGCACATTCGGCGGTGAGCCTGACCTGAATTCCCCGCTCCAGGATATTCACCCGCAAGTAAGTTCAGCGCCGGCCCATGCGTCATGGGAAACCATTCCATGATGTGTGGGCCGCGATCTCAGGGTGCGCCCTCGACAAAAGCGCTCACGCCATTCGACTTGCGTGCCGCTTCAAGTGCTTGAGCGGCCTTTTCCTTTTTCGCCCGCTTGTCTTCCTCAGCAAAAGCGCTCACGCCCTTTGACTTGCGTGCCTCTTCAAGCGCTTGGGCGGCTTTTTCCTTTTTCGCCCGCTTGTCTTCCTCAGCACGTAGCGCCGCCAAAACGGACAAGCGCTCGATCTCGGCTTTTTTCTGGGCTTCCTGCGCGCGCTGCTTTTCAAGAGCGACCTGACGCTTATGCAGTTCCGTCTGCTGCGCCGCCTCTCGCTGCGCTTGGGCCTTGATTGCCGCTTCCCTTTTGGCTTCTTCGGCTTTCTGGGCATCCAGGCGCGCCCTGGCCTCTTTGAGATCGGCGCGCATCTTGACGCCGGTCTGGCGAATACGTTCGCTGATCGCGGAAATATCGTCTGAGGACAGTGTGGCGCTATCCGGGGCCGCATTTGCATTCGTAGCATCAGCGGAGTGAGCGGTGAGCGGCAACAAAATGGCCAGAGTCGCAGCCGCGAGTCGTATCACCTGAATGGAGTTCATGCGCGTTCCTTTTGTAGACGGGGGTCTAGCAGGCGCGCTTGGCTAATCCGTATGCTCAGCGAAGCTGAAAATACAACATGCCGGCACGCGCCCGCCGATTAACCGCTAACGGCTGCGCATGCACAAAACTTGACGGCTTCAGGCCGGAACGGCCTCTTCAAACTCGAGGCTGATCTTCTCGTGGGCATCCAGATCAATCGTCACCCGCCCGCCCTGCGTCAGTTTGCCGAACAGCAATTCATCGGCCAGCGCCTTGCGGATGGTGTCCTGGATTAGTCGCGCCATGGGACGTGCGCCCATCAGGGGGTCAAAACCGTTCTTGGCCAGATAGGCCTTGAGTGCGTCGGTGAACACCGCTTCGACTTTTTTCTCGTGCAGCTGCTCTTCCAGCTGCATCAGGAATTTGTCGACCACCTGCAGAATGATCGGCTCGGTCAGCGATGCGAATGGAATGATCGCATCGAGACGGTTGCGGAACTCCGGCGTGAACATACGCTTGATTTCGCCCATCTCGTCACCGCTTTCGCGCGAGTTGGAAAATCCGATCGATGCCTTATTGAGCATTTCCGCGCCCGCATTGGTGGTCATGATGAGCACGACATTGCGGAAATCCGCCTTGCGCCCATTGGTGTCGGTCAGGGTGCCGTGATCCATCACCTGCAACAGCACGTTGAAGATATCCGGATGGGCTTTTTCAACCTCATCGAGCAAGACCACCGAATAGGGCTGCTTGTTAACCGCTTCGGTCAACAATCCGCCCTGGTCGAATCCGACATAGCCGGGGGGCGCGCCGATCAGCCGCGATACGGCATGACGCTCCATGTATTCGGACATGTCGAAGCGTATGAGTTCAACCCCCAGCACATAGGCCAACTGGCGTGCGACTTCGGTTTTGCCGACGCCGGTGGGGCCGGAAAACAGGAAATTGCCGATCGGCTTTTGCGGATTGCCCAAGCCACTACGCGACATCTTGATGGCCGCGGCCAGCATGTCGATAGCAGCGTCCTGCCCGTACACCACGGCCTTGAGATCGCGATCCAGCGTCTTGAGCGCGTTCTTGTCGTTCAGGGAAACCGTCTTGGGCGGAATACGCGCAATCTTGGCGATGATGTCCTCGATCTCGCGCGGGGTAATAACCTTCTTCTGCTTCGATTTCGGCAGAATGCGCTGCGCTGCGCCGGCTTCGTCGATCACGTCGATCGCCTTGTCGGGCAGATGACGGTCGTTGATATACCGCGCCGACAGCTGCGCAGCGGTAGTCAACGCGGCGGCAGTATATTTGACGCCGTGATGATCCTCGAACCGCGATTTCAGCCCACGCAGGATCGCCACGGTTTCATTGACCGAAGGTTCGGGCACATCGACCTTCTGGAAACGCCGCGATAAGGCGTGATCTTTCTCAAAAATGCCGCGATATTCGGTGTACGTGGTCGCCCCGATGCAGCGCAACTGCCCCGAAGACAGGGCGGGTTTGAGCAAATTGGAAGCATCCAGAGTGCCACCCGACGCTGCGCCCGCACCAATCAGGGTGTGAATCTCGTCGATGAACAGAATGGCCTTGTCGTTATCCGCCAGTTGCTTCAGCACCCCTTTCAGGCGCTGCTCGAAATCGCCGCGGTATTTGGTGCCCGCAAGCAAAGCGCCCATGTCCAGCGCATACACCGTGCTTTGCGCCAGAATTTCCGGCACCGAGCCTTCGATGATACGGCGTGCGAGCCCTTCGGCAATCGCGGTTTTGCCCACCCCCGCCTCGCCCACCAGCAAGGGATTGTTTTTACGGCGGCGGCACAGGGTCTGGATGACGCGCTCCAGTTCCTGGTCACGTCCGATCAGGGGATCGATCTTGCCTGCCAGCGCCTGGGTGTTCAGGTTGAGCGCAAAGCTGTCCAGCGGCGAAGCGGCCGCAGCCTCGGAACTGGTCTCGGCCGGTTCGTCTGCGCGTGGCGGCTGCTCGTTGTTTGCCGTTTTACTGATGCCGTGGGAAATGAAGTTCACGATGTCCAGCCGCGTGATGCCCTGCTGGCTGAGGAAATAAACGGCGTGGGAGTCCTTTTCGCCGAACACCGCCACCAGCACATTGGCGCCGGTCACTTCCTTTTTGCCGGACGACTGGACATGCAAGATGGCGCGCTGGATCACGCGCTGGAAACCGAGTGTGGGCTGGGTGTCAACTTCGCCCTCGGCGACCACCTTGGGGGTGTGCTCGGTGATGAAATGATCGAGCTGCTCGCGCATGGTCTCGATGTTGGCGCCGCACGCACGCAATACCTCCATCGCCGAGGGATTGTCCAGCATCGCCAACAGCAGATGCTCCACTGAAATGAATTCATGGCGCTTTTGCCGCGCATCCATGAATGCCATATGCAGCGTGACTTCAAGTTCCTGGGCAATCATTTAACTCTCCTCCATCGTACATTGCAGCGGATGCTGGTGCTGCCGCGCGAAATCCACAACCTGCTCAACCTTGGTACTCGCAATATCCTTGGGAAATACCCCACACACGCCCACACCTTCAGTATGCACTTTGAGCATGATTTGTGTCGCACGTTCTTCGTCAATAGCAAAAAACTTCTTGAGGACATGCACCACGAACTCCATCGGGGTGTAGTCGTCGTTCAGCAGCAAAACCTTGTACAAAGGCGGTGGTTTGACCTTTGCGCTCACCGGTTCCAGCAGGGTAGTGCTTTCTCTCTTGGTTGCCATAGCGGGAATACACCTGAATAAGGCTGTCTATTTTGCGGTGAGACGTGGAATTTTCAAGCCCCTTGCCTGTAGGGCTTAGCCGAAAGCCGGATGCGCCGGCCTGCTCAGGGCAGCAGCAGACTGAAAACCGCGCCCGACTCGTTGTATAGCCGAAGTTCGCCGAGTCGCCCCCGGTTTTCATGGGTTTGCACAATCAGCCGGGCGAATTGCAGGCCCAGACCCGTACCCGTAGCACGGTACGGGGTGTTGGTGGCCACGCTGGTCAGGATATGTTCCGGGTAGCCGTCCGAATCGTCGCGCACCGACAGAGCCAGGCAACCGTCGACCATGGAGGCTTCGATACGGATGATCGAACGCGCATAGGCCAGCGAGTTCTGGATCGCATTGACCAGGGCCATTTCAATCAGGTCACGGTCGAAAAACCAGACGGCGGGGACATCCGCCGCCATCCCGGCGTCTATGGTCAGCCGCCCGCGGGAGAGGGCGCCAGCCCGTTCCACGAGTTCGCGCAACAGATCGTGCGGCGAGTAGGCATCGATGGTCGGTTGCAGCTGCTGGTTGTTGGCTTTGTAGATCAGCAAGGCCTGTTGCAGCCGGTCGATCACGCTCTGGCAAAGCAGCCTCGCGTCATTGACAGTGCCGTCGTGTTGCGGCTCGACTTGCATCGGAATGCTGTCGAGGGTCATCGACAGCAGACCGAGGTTGTTTTTCAGCTCATGAATCAGGGCTGCATAGAGGGCGGTGCCGTCAAATTTCATCCCTGCTCACCCCATTTCATGTCCGGTTCATGCCAAAACGCGTTTCAACTTCTTTCAGGTGCAGGCGCAGCCCCGAAATGCGCGAATGCCCGGGGGCCTGGCGCTCGGCTTCGGCCAGATGTTTGCGGGCAATATTGATCATGTTCTCGTCCATGCCCACCTGGTCGATGTATTTGAGGATCACCCATACCGCGTTCATGATGATGCGCGGGTTGTAAGGCGCCTCGTCACAGGCGGTGAGCAGTTTTTCGACGGCGGTTTTATAGTCGCCCTTCTGTGCCAGCACGACGCCTTCATTGTTGAGTTTGCGCACGTCGGCGGTCGCCGAAGCCAGCACCGCTGCGCCGGCATCGCTGCGCCCGGCATCGTCGTAGATTTTCCGGGCTTTGGCCAACAGGGATTCGCTGTCATGCGCATTGCGGGCCACTTCGGAAACGATGCCGTCAGCCTCGCCCTCGCGCCCATTGGCCATACACACGCCAGCCAGATCGAGCATCATCTGCGGATCGCAGCGGGTGCCCACGCTGCGCAGGCTGGCAGCTTCGTCCAGCGCCTTGACCGCTTCCTGCAGGTTGCCCGCCTGGTTATGCATCATGCTTTGCGACACAGCCATGACCAGCTTGCCTTCAGGACTGCCCTGCAGGCTGGACTTGTTCTTCTTCAGAGTATCGGCAACCGCTTTCAGATCGCCCTGTTCGACCTGGACCCGGCACAGATTGCCCATATCGGCAGGCGTAACAAAAATCGAGTGGCGGCCCTTTTCCAGCGTGTTGGTATAGGCCGTACGCGCAACATCCAGATCGCCATTGCCATAGGCCACCTCGCCCAGCTTTTGCTGGCGGCGAACCGTCTTGCCGGAAATGGCCACGCCTTTTTCCAGCGCAGCCTGCGCAGCCGCGCCGTCCTTTTTGGCCAGACACACGTCGGCCAGCAAGTCGTAGGCCGCTACCATCGAAGGGGCATGTTCCAGCACGTCGCGCAGCTCTTCTTCCGCCGGCTCTTCCTTTTTCTGCAAATGCAGAGACCGCGCCAACCCCAGGCGCGCCCAGGGTATGGCCCGCATCGCAATGACCTGCTTGTACAAGGCCTCGGCTTCATCGAAGCGGCCCAGCGTAACCAGCAACTCGCCCTTGAAACGCAGCGCATCGACCACGTATTTGGGGTAGTCCCGCATCATCTCGTCGCATGCCACGAGCGCCGATTCCAGGTCCTGTGCCATGAAATGACGATAAACCTCGCGGAATGCGCGCTTGCGCAGCAGAATGTTGTCGAGCCGGCTACGCAGGATTTCCGCGCTGAAGGGCTTGATCATGTAGTCATCCGGCGCCAGCTCAGCGGTCGCCACAACCTTTTCGTAATACGACTCGGCCGTCACCATCATGAAGACAGTTTCCAGCGAAATCAGGTTGCCGTGGCGCAATTCCTCCAGCAGCTGCTGGCCGTCGCGGCCGTCGCCCAGGTTGAAGTCGCACAGGATGAAGTCGAAATCCTTGTTCTTGACATGAAACAAGGCCTCGGCCGCATTGGCGGCCAACTGAACCTTGACCACGCCAAAATTGGACAGGGTCAGCCGCAGGGCATTGCGCATGCCGGGATAGTCGTCCACCACCAACGCACGCATGGACGCGTAGTCAATGAAGGACTCATTGGCCGACGCCGATGCAGGTGCGTTCTTGATGAATGCAGAGGGCAGGCTCATGCCTGTTGGCCCCTGTCTATGAATTGACCCCGACTCACAGCGTAATCACCCAATTTCACGATATCGCCATGAATATCGGCAATTTCCAGACAAACTGAACCGAAACATGGGTGCGCCAGCCAGCCGGCAGCGTCAACTCATTCGTGGCTCAGCAGCGCTTCGGGCGTCTCCAGCGCCGCCTTGACCGCCACCAGAAACTGCACTGCGTCGCGGCCGTCGATCAGCCGGTGATCGTAGGTCAGCGCCAGATACATCATCGGACGGATCACCACCTGGCCATTTTCAGCGATGGGGCGTTCCTGGATGGCATGCATTCCAAGAATGGCCGATTGCGGGGGATTAAGGATGGGAGTAGACAACAGCGAGCCGAACACGCCGCCATTGGTGATGGAAAACGTACCGCCGGCGAGCTCTTCCAGCGTGAGCTTGCTTTCGCGGGCACGTTGACCGAAATCGGCAATGGCGCGCTCCACTTCGTCAGCTGACAGGGTTTGTGCCCCGCGCAGAATCGGCACCACCAGACCGCGCGGGCTGGAGATGGCGATGCCGATGTCCGCGTCGCCATGCCACACGATGTCGTTGCCGTCGATGGATGCGTTGACGACGGGGAATTGCGCCAGGGCCTGGCACACCGCGCGCACGAAGAACGACATGTAGCCGAGCTTGACCCCGTGCTTGACCTCAAATTCAGCTTTGTAGCGCTGGCGCAGTTCATTCACCGCTTGCATGTTCACCTCGTTGAAAGTGGTGAGCATGGCCGCGCTGTGCTGCGCGGCAACCAGCCGCTCGGCCACACGCATACGCAAGCGCGACATCGGCTCGCGACGGAACTCGCCGCCCGAAATGACGGGTTCTGCAACCGGCAACGGGGTGTTCGGGACAACGGCCGATCTGACAGGCGGCGGTTCCGCTTTGACTGCTGAAACAGCTGGGGCAACGGGCGCAGGGCTGGGCACAGCCGCCGCCTGAACCGGAACGACCGGCTCGGCCAGGTCTTCACGGGTTTCGATCACGGCCACCACCTCGTCCGCCTTGACCACGGCGCCTTCGGGCTGGCGCAATTCGACCAGCGTGCCTGAGGCTGGTGCGGGGATTTCGAGGATGACCTTGTCGGTTTCCAGATCGACCAGCGCTTCGTCGCGCGCCACGATTTCACCGATCTGCTTGCGCCACGGCAGCAAGGTGCCGCTTGCCACCGAGTCGGACAACATGGGTACGCGCACTTCAACTTTCATACGGTGTCTCCAGCGCGTCGTTCAACAGCGCGTCCAGTTCTGCACGGTGGCGCGAAAGATGGCCCGATGCCGGCGCGGCCGCTGGCGGGCGGCCCGCGTAGTGAAAACTCTGCCGGTTGGGCGTGCAATGATTCAGATGGTGCAGTGTCTGGTACCAAGCGCCCTGGTTCATCGGCTCTTCCTGCGCCCAGACAAAGGTGGCGGCCTGCGGATAGGCCTTCAGCGCCGCGCGGAATGCAATTTCAGGGAAGGGATACAGCTGCTCCACCCGAATCAGCGCGACATCGTCCAGCCCGCGTGCCGCGCGCGCCGCCTCGAGATCGAACCACACCCGCCCGCTGCACACCACCACGCGTTTGGCCTGAAGTGGCGCGCGCGGGTCGTCGATGACAGGCCGAAATGCGCCTTCGCTCAGATCAGCCAGCGCTGACGTGGAGTCCGGATAGCGCAGCAGTCCCTTGGGCGTCAGGATCACCAAGGGCTTGCGCACAGGCCGCACCAGCTGCCGCCGCAACAGATGGAACATCTGCGCGGGCAGCGTGGGCACGCACACCTGGATATTGTCCTGCGCGCACAGCTGCAAAAAACGCTCGAGGCGGGCGGAGGAATGCTCCGGGCCCTGCCCCTCCAGTCCATGCGGCAGCATCAAGGTAAGGCCACACAGGCGCCCCCACTTGGCTTCGCCACTGGTGATGAACTGATCGATCACCACCTGCGCGCCATTGGCGAAGTCGCCGAACTGCGCTTCCCACACCACCAGGGTGTCGGGATCGGCGGTTGCATAGCCATACTCGAAAGCCAGCACCGCCTCTTCCGACAACAGCGAGTCGATGATGGTGAAGTTGCCCTGCCGCGCGTGCAGGTGTTCGAGCGGAATGTACACGCCGCTCTGGCGGCGTTCGCGCTTCTGGTCATGCCACACCGCATGCCGATGAAAGAAGGTGCCACGCGCCGAATCCTGGCCCGACACGCGCACGTTGTACCCACTGTCGAGCAGGCTGGCGTAGGCCAGGTTCTCGGCATAACCCCAATCCACCGGCAGTTCGCCCGCGCGCATTTTGCGGCGGTCATCCAGTACTTTCTGCACTCGCGAATGCAGCTCGATTTCGTGTTGCAGGGTGGTGATGCGTTCGCCGAGAAAATCCAGCCGCTCGACCGCGATGGCGGTCGGCACTTCGGTCTCGGCCGGAGCACTGAAGCGTGCCCAGTCGATGCCATAAATCTGGTTGAAATCGGACTCCGCCGGCGGGTTCAGTGAACCGCCCTGTTCCAGCCGTTCACGGCAACGGTCGACCAAGTCGTCGGCGCCCTGCTGCGTCAGCACGCCCTCGTCCACCAGCCGCTGCGCATACAGGGTGCGGGTGCTGGGATGCGATTGGATGCGGCGGTACATCAAGGGCTGGGTGGCAAGCGGTTCATCCTGCTCGTTGTGGCCATGGCGGCGATAGCAGACCAGGTCGATGAAAACGTTCTTGTGGAAGGTGTAGCGGAAGTCGACCGCGGTGCGCACCGCGAAAGCCACGGCCTCGGGATCGTCCGCGTTGACGTGCAGCACCGGCGCCTCGACCATCTTGGCGACATCGGTGCAGTACAGGGTCGAACGCACATCGCGCGGGTCGGAGGTGGTGAAGCCGATCTGGTTGTTGATGACGATGTGGATCGCGCCGTGATTGCGGAACCCCCGCGTCTGCGACATGTTGAGGCTTTCCATCACCACGCCCTGCCCCGACAACGCCGCATCGCCGTGCATGATTACCGGCACCACCTCGTAGCCGAGCACGTCGCCGCGCCGGTCCTGCCGCGCGCGGACCGAGCCGCGCACCACCGGATGCACGATTTCCAGGTGCGACGGGTTGAATGCCAGCGCCAGATGCACCGGCCCATTGGGCATGCTCACATCGGTGGAAAAGCCCTGGTGGTATTTGACGTCGCCGGACAGCGGCGCACCGTCGCCAGGCTGCGGCTCCGAGTAGAGACTATCCAGCGAGCGTCCCATGATGTTGGCCAGCACGTTGATGCGGCCGCGATGTGCCATGCCCATCACGACTTCCTTCGCGCCGTGGCGGGCGCAGCGCGAAATCACCAGATCGAGTAGCGGAATCAGGCTTTCACCGCCTTCCAGCGAAAAGCGCTTCTGCCCGACGTAGCGCGTATGCAGGAATTTCTCCAGCGTCTCGGCATCGGTCAGGCGTTGTAACAACTGCTTTTTCAGTGGAATCGACGCACCGTAGTTGCCCTGCGCCGACTCGAAACGCTCCTGCAGCCAGCGTTTGCGCGCCACATCGGTGATGTGCATGTACTCGATGCCGACGTGGCCACAATACGCACTATTCAGCCGTTGCAGGATGTCGGCCAGCGTGGTACGCCCCACCCCGAACAGCGAACCGGTTTCGAATTCGCGCCCCAGGTCCGCGTCGGTCAGCGCGTAATGCGCGGGATCGAGTTCGGGCGTGGGAGGCGGCTCGAAGCGCCGCAAAGGGTCGAGATCGGCTTGCTGCACGCCCAGGTAACGATAGGCATTGATGAGCCGGAGCACCGCAACCTGCGCCGCATCCGAAGTCCCCTGGCCCGGCAGGGCTTGCGCCAGCCAGGGGGCCAGCGCGTCATCGCCAAATTGCTCGAGATACGCCGCATTGCCGGCATACAGTGGAGAGCTTGGCGTCCAGTCGGATGAACTCATCGGCGAATTGCGTGGGACTCAGGCGCCGCGCCGGTCCATCGGCACGAACTCGCGCCGCGTCGAACCAGTGTAAATCTGACGCGGGCGGCCGATCTTGTGCGCCGGGTCAGACAGCATTTCGTTCCACTGCGCCACCCAGCCGGCGGTCCGCGCCAGCGCGAACATCGCAGTGAACATGCTGGTCGGAATACCCATGGCGCGGAAGATGATGCCGGAATAGAAGTCGACGTTCGGGTAGAGCTTGCGCGCAATGAAATACTCGTCTTCCATCGCGATGCGCTCCAGCTCCATGGCCATCTTGAACTGCGGGTCGTCGCGCAGATCGAGCTCGTCCAGCACCTCGTAGCAGGTTTCGCGGATGATGCGCGCGCGCGGATCCATGTTCTTGTAGACGCGGTGGCCAAAGCCCATCAGGCGGAATCCGCTGGTCTTGTCCTTGGCGCGCTTGATGAATTCCGGAATGCGCGAAATGTCGCCCATCTCGTCGAGCATCTTCAGCACCGCTTCGTTGGCGCCGCCATGCAGCGGCCCCCACAGCGAAGCCATGCCGCTGGCCATGCAGGCGTAGGGGTTGGCGCCACTGGAACCGGCCAGGCGCACGGTGGATGTCGAGGCGTTCTGCTCGTGGTCGGCGTGCAGGATGAAAATGCGGTCGAGCGCGCGGGCCAGAACCGGATTGGGCTCGTAGGGTTCGCACGGGGTCGAGAACATCATGTGCATGAAATTCTCGGCGTAGGACAGGCGGTTCTTCGGATACACAAAAGGCTGACCTTCGTTGTATTTGTAGCTCCAGGCCGCAACTGTCGGCACTTTCGCAATCAGCCGGTGCGCCACGATCTCGCGTTGCTTCGGATCGAAGATATTCATGTCCTCGTGATAAAACGCCGACATCGCACCGGTGACGCTGACCATCACCGCCATCGGATGCGCGTCGCGGCGGAAACCGCGAAACACGTTTTCCATCTGGTCGTGCAGCATGGTGTGGTGACGGATCGACTGCACGAATGCCATCTTCTGCTCTGCCGTGGGCAATTCGCCGTGCAGCAGCAGATAACTGACTTCCATGTAGTCCGACTTGTACGCCAGCTCCTCGATCGGATAGCCGCGGTAATACAGCAGCCCTTCGTCGCCGTCGATGTAGGTGATGGCCGAATCGCAGCTCGAAGTGGCCGTGAAGCCGGGGTCGTGCGTGAAATAACCCTGCGCGGCCAGCGCGCGGATGTCGATCACCGGCTTGCCGTAGGTACCCTGCTCGATGGGCAATTCGATGGACGGACTGCCGTCGCTGAAACTAAGTGTGGCGGTTTTTTTCATTGCAATTCCATTTATTTTGCAGCCCGAAAGCGTTGCAGGCATTGAACAATCGCCGCAAGTTCGGCATCGCCCGCGGGCGTCCTGCCTTGCAGCCGGTCTGCAATCTCCATGTCCGACAGCGTCAGCAGCCGCTCGAGCGCGGCTGTCTCATTAGGTTGAAGTGTAGCGCGGTGCACGTCCCAAAAGCCACCCAACCAGAGATCGAGCTCCAGCAATCCGCGGCGGCAGCGCCAGGCGATGCGGTCACTGACAAGTGAATCAGACACGCCGTTTCACCAGCAGAGACTTGATGCGGCCGATGGCCTCGGTCGGATTGAGGCCCTTGGGACAGGCATCGACGCAATTCATGATGCCGCGACAACGGTACAGCCGGTACGGGTCTTCCAGGTTGTCGAGCCGCTCGGCCGTCGCCTCGTCGCGCGAGTCGGCGATGAAGCGATAGGCCTGCAGCAAGCCGGCCGGCCCCACGAAGGTATCCGGATTCCACCAGAACGACGGACACGATGTGGTGCAGCAGCCGCACAGAATGCATTCATAGGCGCCGTCGAGCAGCGCGCGGTCGGCCGGGTCCTGCAGGCGCTCGACTTCCGGCTCGGGTTCGTCGTTGATGAGCCAGGGCTTGACCGAGCGGTATTGCTTGTAGAACGGCTCCATGTCGACGATCAGATCGCGGATCACCGGCAGGCCCGGCAGCGGCCGCACCTCGATCGGCTGCTTCAGTTCGGACAGCGGCGTGATGCACGCCAGCCGGTTCTTGCCGTTGACGTTCACCGCATCCGAACCGCACACGCCTTCGCGGCAGGAACGCCGCAGCGACAGGGTTTCGTCCTGCGCCTTGATCGCCAGCAAGGCATCGAGCAGCATCTTGCCGGCAGGGTCGATGTCGAGCTCGACATCCTGCATGAACGGCTTTTCACCGGACTCGGGATGGAAGCGATAGAGGCGGAATTTCATCTCAATACACCCGCTCTTTGGGTTTGATCGACTCCACGGTCAGCGGCTTCAAGCGCACCGGCTTGGTATCCACCTGATCCGCTGCCCGCGAATACAGCGTGTGCTTCAGCCAGTGTGCATCGTCGCGCTGCGGAAAATCGTCGCGTGTGTGCGCGCCGCGGCTCTCGGTGCGGTGGATTGCCGACACCAGGGTGGCGCGTGCCACGCCCAGCAGGTTTTCCAGTTCCAGCGCCTCGATGCGCGCCGTGTTGAATACGCGGCTGCAGTCCTGCAAGCCGGCGTGCTGCAGGCGTTGTTCGAGCTGGTCCAGCTGCACCAGGCCTTTGCGCAATACCGCATCGGTGCGGAATACCCCCGCGTGCGCCTGCATCATGCGCCGCAAGTCGTCGCTGATCGCCGCCACGCGCTCGCTGCCGGGCTGCTCCCAGCGCGCCAGCCGCGCCAGGCCATGCTCGGCAGCCGATTCGGGCAGCGGGCGCGGATACGGGTTGTCGCGCAGGTATTCCTGCATGTGCAGGCCGGCTGCGCGGCCAAACACGATCAGATCGAGCAGCGAATTGCCGCCCAGCCGGTTCGCACCATGCACCGACACGCAGGCGCATTCGCCCACGGCATACAGGCCTGGAACCGCCTCCTCGGGGCCGAAACGCGCGGGCGCGACCACCTGTCCGTGCAGATTGGTCGGAATGCCACCCATCATGTAATGCGCAGTCGGCGCAACCGGGATCGGCGCGTGCACCGGGTCGACCCCGGCAAAGCGGATCGACAGCTCACGGATGCCGGGCAGTTTCTCGGCAATGAGTTTTTCGCCCAGGTGATCGAGCTTGAGATGGACATAGTCGCCGCCGCTTTGATTGGGGGCTGCTCCGCAACCGCGGCCCTCGGCAATTTCGATCGCGATGGCGCGCGCCACCACGTCGCGTCCGGCCAAGTCCCTGGCGTGCGGCGCGTAGCGCTCCATGAAACGTTCGCCGTGCTTGTTAAGCAGATACCCGCCCTCGCCACGCACGCCTTCGGTGATCAGGCAGCCGACACCGGCGATGCCGGTCGGATGAAACTGCCAGAACTCCATGTCCTGCAGCGGCAGCCCGGCGCGCAACACCATGCCGAGGCCGTCGCCGGTGTTGATCATGGCGTTGCTGCTGTTCCAGAACACGCGCCCCGCCCCGCCGGTGGCGAGCAGCGTGGTGCGCGCCTCGATCACGATCGGCTCGCCGGTCTCGATGTTCATCGCCGTCACGCCGAGGCAATAGCCCTCGGCGTCGCGCAGCAGGTCGAGCGCGAAGTATTCGTCGAAAAACTGGGTGCGGTTCTTGATGTTCTGCTGATACAGCGTATGCAGCAGCGCGTGCCCGGTGCGGTCTGCTGCGGCACAGGTGCGCGTGGCCTGTTCGCCACCAAAATTCTTCGACTGACCGCCAAACGGACGCTGGTAGATCTTGCCATTGTCGAGCCGCGAAAACGGCAGGCCCATGTGCTCCAGCTCGTAAACCGCTGAAGCCGCCTCGCGACACATGAACTCGATCGCGTCCTGGTCGCCCAGCCAGTCGCCGCCCTTGACCGTGTCGTACATGTGCCATTCCCAGCGGTCATCGTCGACGTTGGCGAGCGCCGCCGTGATGCCGCCCTGCGCTGACACCGTGTGCGAACGCGTCGGGAAGACTTTCGAAACGACAGCAACAGTGAAATCCGAGCGCGCCAGTTGCAGCGCCGCGCGCAGGCCTGCTCCGCCGCCGCCAATGATGAGGGCATCGAAGCGGCGCCGGTTCACACCATGCCCCACAATACCGCCGCCAGCCAGACCAGCGTGGCTGCCAGCGTGGCGATCACCGCCAGATAGAGTGCCAGCCGCAGGCCGATCGGGCGGACATAGTCCATGAAAATGTCGCGCATCCCCAGCCAGGCATGAAGCGCCAGCGCCAGGCCGGCCAACAACATCAATACGCGCAACCACAACGCTGCAAACAATGCCTGCCAGCCGGCAAAATCGACCGGCAGGGCGATCAGGAAATAGCCAAGCAAACCCGGCAGCACGAACGCAAGCACAATCGCCGTCGCCCGCTGCAGCAGCCAGCTTCCGGTTCCGGTATGCGCGCCGGATGTGCTCATGCGAACAGTCCCCAGGCCGCCAGCAGCGTCACCCCCAGCGTGGCCAACATGACCGCGAGGCTGCTTTGCCGTGCGCGCTGCAGGCCCACGCCCCAGTGCACATCCAGCGCCAGGTGTCGCAGACCGGCAAACAGATGCTGCGTAAACGCCGCGATCAACAGCAGTAGCCCCAGCTTGCCCAGGGGCAACGCCAGCCAGGCGGCCACTTGCTGGAAACCCGCTGCGTCGGACAAGGACACCGACAAAGTCCACACCCCTAAGGGCAGGGCAAGAAAAAGCAGCGCGCCCGATACCCGATGCAGGATCGACACCCAGCCGGCAAGCGGCAAATGGATGCGAAACAGGTTCAGGTAAACGGGGCGCGCGATCGGTTTCACGGCACGGCTCGATTGGCGGTTTGAAACGGACTCAGCGCCGCTTGCCTGATTTCGCAGCCTTCGCCACCGCCTGCGGCACCCGTTCGGCCAGGCGCGGATCGAACGGCTTCGGCAGGATGTAGTCCGGTCCGAATACCAGCTTCTTCAGTTTGTAGGCTTTCAGCACCGATGCCGGGACCGGCTCGCGAGCGAGTTCGGCCAGCGCATGGACGGCGGCGATCAGCATGGCCTCGGTTATCTCCCTGGCACGCGCGTCGAGGGCGCCGCGAAATATGAAGGGGAAACCCAGCACGTTGTTGACCTGATTCGGAAAGTCCGAGCGCCCCGTCGCCATCACGAGGTCGCCGCGCGCGGCCATGGCCTTTTGCGGCAGGATTTCGGGGTTGGGGTTGGCCAGCGCGAAGACCACCGGCTTGTCGGCCATGCTCTTCACCATCGCCGGGCTCACCAGATTGGCGCCCGACACGCCGACGAACACGTCGGCGCCCTGCATCGCCTCGTCGAGCGTGCGCAGTTTCGTCTTGCGCGCAAAGCCTTTCTTGAAGCTGTTGAGGTCGGTGCGTTCCTTGTGCACCACGCCTTTGGAATCGACCAGGGTGATGTTGGCCTTTTTCGCACCCATCGCCACCAGCAGCTTCATCGATGCAATGCCCGCGGCCCCTGCGCCCAGGCAGACGATTTTGGCTGCATCCAGGCTTTTGCCCTGCACGTGCAGGGCGTTGATGAGGCCGGCGCAGATGATGACGGCCGTACCATGCTGATCGTCGTGGAATACCGGAATGTCGAGTTTCTTCTTCAGCGCCGCCTCGATTTCGAAGCAATGCGGCGCGGCGATGTCTTCGAGATTGATGCCGCCGAAGGTCGGGGCAATCGCCTCGACCACCTTGATGAAGTCCTGCGGCGTCTTGGCGTTGACTTCGATGTCGAACACATCGATGCCGGCGAATTGCTTGAACAGCACAGCCTTGCCTTCCATGACCGGCTTGGCCGCGAGCGGGCCGCGATTGCCCAGACCCAGGATCGCGGTGCCGTCGGTGATCACGGCAATCAGATTGCCCTTGTTGGTGTAGTCGTAGGCGGCCTTGGGGTTTTTGGCGATTTCCAGCACCGGCTGCGCCACGCCCGGGGTGTACGCGAGCGACAGGTCTTCCTGAGTCGAACAGGGTTTGGAGGATTCCACCGAGAGTTTGCCCGGCTTGGGCAGGCGGTGGTAATCGAGGGCTTTTTTCTTGAGTTCGGCGGGGGTCATGGCGGCAGGCGCAGGCTGGATAAACAAGCCGCCATTATCGCGGATTTACCCGTGTTTCGCCCTGCCCCACCCGTGTTTCAGGATGCCGTCAGCTTTTCCAGATCTTGAGCTGGGCGCGCAGCCGCGCCACTGCCTGCGAATGCAGCTGGCATACGCGCGATTCAGACACGCCAAGCACCACGCCGATTTCCTTCAGGTTCATGTCCTGCTCGTAGTACATGCCCATCATGCTGCGTTCCCGCTCGGGCAGATGGTGAATTGCAGCAACCAGACTGCCACGAAAACCCTCGTCTTCCAGCACGGCGAGCGGGTCGTTGCTGCCGTCGACCAGGTAGCGTTCCAGAAAACTGGCGCTATCGTCATCGGCAAAATCTTCGTAATACAACAGCTGCGAACATTTCACGTCGCCCAGCATGGCTTGATACTGGTCGATCTCCATCCCCATCTCGGCAGAAATTTCGTGCTCGGTGGGCGGTTTGCCGTTGCGCTGTTCCAGTTTGCTGATGGTGGCTTCGATCTGTCGCGATTTTTGCCGCACATGACGCGGCAGCCAGTCGGCTTCGCGCAGTTCGTCGAGCATGGAGCCGCGAATGCGCTGGGTTGCATAGGATTCGAACTGTGCGCCCTGCGTGCCATCGAAGCGCCCGACGGCATCCATCAAGCCGATCAGGCCGACCTGGATCAGGTCGTCGACTTCCACGCTGGCCGGCAGGCGCGCCATCATGTGATAGGCGATGCGCTTGACCAGCGGCGCGTATTTGGTGATTTGTTCGTCTTGCGACAGGGATTTGTCAGCCATTTCTCAAGGCCATGCTTTCGTGATTTTCTATTTCAAAACGCGTCAGGTGACGCGTCTCCTCGCCTGGCATTCTAACGGCAAGCGCTGAAAAAGCAGTATCGCCGTCAGCCGCGCAGTCGATTGTCCGGGCAAAGAGCGGTGGCAGAAAGCGGCACGCGGCAGCGTGCAGTTGCGCACAGGCAGCCGGGTCGCCCAGCAAAGTCACCTGCCCTCCCCTGTCGACATGCGACAGGGTTTTGAGCAGGGTGTAAGCCCGCAGCCGGGAAGGCTGCGCGTCCTGGACCTCAATCAAGAAACGCTGTGTCGCTTCAGGCATCAGAATCAGTTCCGCACCGCTCGGCTCCTCGTCGAACAGCAGATGATCGTAAGCCCGCGCCACTTCGCGCAAGGCAGGTGCGTCCGCCCGCAGCCCGGGCGCATACCAGCCCTCGCCCGCGCTCAACGGCTGCGTGTGCAGTTCGCCCCGGGCAAGCTGTTGCTCCCAGTCGAACAGGCTGCGCGTGGGGGCGCCGGCAAACAGCCGTCCCTGGCGGTCGATCAGCAGCGTGCTTTGCCCGGTCTGCTGCAGTGCATTCGCCAGCCTGGCGAGCCATTCGGCGCTGTCAAAAAAACAGTACGTGCAAGCCGGCGGCAGGCGAGCGCTGCGACGCCGCAGACCGGCCGCCTGATCAGACGGGTTAACCCGCTGCATGGCGTTCGGCACGCTCGGCCTCGACGCCCGCGAACAGCGGCCAGTCTTCGGCCTCCAATGCAAACGGCGTGGCCAGTTGCCCGCCTTTCAGGGCGCGGTCGATCAGATAGGACGCATTGGCAAGGTGCAGGTCTTCCGGCACGCGCTGGCCGCCGCTGATGTAAGCCAGCGGCAGGCGATGGCGGATCAGGCTGTCGAGCGCGGCGCCCGGCTGCGGCGCTTCGTCGAGCTTGGTCAGAATGCAGGCTGCCGCCCCTTGTCCAAACCGCGCCATTGCCTGTTCGATCGCCGCACCCTGCTGGCTGGCGGAGATCACCGCGAGACGGCGCACGCCCAAGGCGTCGAGCGCGTGCGCATCGCGGGTACGCGGATCCGACGGAGCAAAGCCCGCAGTGTCGATCAGCACCAGCTTTTTGCTGGCAAGTTGCGGCAGCAATTGCGCCAAATGAGTGGGGCTCTCGGCCACGAACAGCGACACGCCGAGCAGATCGGCATACACCGTGAGCTGCGCCGCAGCACCGACACGGAAAGCATCCGCCGCCACCAGGGCCACCTGGTCTGCGCCATGCGCATCCACCCCGCGCGCGGCGAGTTTGGCCAGGGTCGTGGTTTTGCCCGATCCGGTCGAACCCACCAGCGCATAGCGGCCGCCCTGGGCCAGCCAGCCGGCCGCACCCGGCAGCAGCGGCAGGTTTCGGATCAGCACCTGCCGCAGCCAGCGCTGCGCCGCTGGCGTATCAAGTCCGCGCGGCAAGCGCGCTGCCAAAG
>JAGVGD010000025.1 GCA_020057245.1 Thiobacillus sp.
CTCGATCAGCGGCGACGGCAGTGTGGCCGAAGGCGCAAGTGCGAGTTATACGGTGTCGCTCACCAGCCCGGCGCAATCCGCTGTCACGGTCAATCTGAGTTACAGCGGCACCGCTGCCAACGGCGCCGATTTCACCGGCGTGGTCAGCGTGACCATCCCGGCTGGCGCGTCTTCCGCCAGCTTCAGCATCGCCACGATCGACGATGCGCTGGTCGAGACGGCCGAAAATCTGGTCGTCAGCATTGCCAGTGCGACGGGCGGCAACTTCGAGAGCCTTGCCGTCAGCGGCGCGGCCAACAGCGTCAGCACCTCGATCAGCGACAACGACACCACCACGCTCAGCGTGTCCAGCCCGACTGTCCTGGAAAATTCCGGCTATGCCCAGTTCACGGTCAGCCTGTCCAATCCCAGCAGCCAGTCCACCACGGTCAATCTGGCGCTGACGAACGGTAGCGCTACCGCTGCCGATTTCGGCCCGGCTCTGGAAGTCTCGACCGACGGCGGCACGACCTGGCTGGCCGCCACCAGCGCCACGATTCCGGCCAACCAGACCAGCGTGCTGGTGCGTACGCCGATCACCAGCGACACGCTGGACGAGGCCAACGAAACCTTCAGCCTGACGGCCACGCGCACCGCAGGCACGGCAGTGACCAATCCGGGCGGCACCGCCACCGGCACCGCCACGATCACCGACGACGACACCACGCCGGTACTCGACCTGGATGCCAACAACAGCAGCCTGGCCACCGGTGCCAACTTCCAGACCAGCTATACGGAAAACGGCGCGGGCGTTGCGATTGCCGATGCCGATATCAGCGTGAGCGACGCCGATGGCAACACGCTCGCCAGCGCAACGATCCGGCTCACCAACGCGCAGGCCGGGGATATCCTCGCAGTGGGCGCCCTGCCCGCCGGTATGACGGCAGTGGTGGACACGACCGTGGCCGGGCAGATCACCGTGACACTCTCTGGCCCGGCGAGCGCGGCGGATTACCAGACAGCCATTCGCGCCGTGAGCTTTAGCAGCACGAGCGAAAATCCAAACACAGTCGACCGCAACCTCACGGTTTCGGTCAGCGATGGCGCCAATACCAGCAACACGGGCGTCACCACGATTTCCGTTGTACCCGTCAATGACCCGCCTATCGCCAACAGCGTGTCGGTGTCGGGTAACGAGGATCCCGCCGCCCCGATCGCTGTCACGATCACTGGCTCCGACCTGGATGGAACGCTGGCCAGCTTCACCCTGTCCAGCCTGCCGGCAAACGGCAGCCTGTATCTGGATGCGGCGATGACGCAGCTTGCCCCCACCGGGGCCGCGCTGGCCGCGGCGGGCAACAGCCTGACGCTGTATTTCAAGCCGCCGCTCAACTGGAGCGGCACGACCAGCTTCGACTACAGCACGACCGACAATCTGGGCGCGGTGTCGGCGCCGGCTGCCGCGACCGTCAATATCGCTGCAGTGGACGACGGCGCGCCGCTGGCGGGCAACGACAGTTTCATGGCCACGCTGGGGACGCCCATCATCATTACCCGGGGTCAACTGCTGGCCAACGACGCCTTGCCCGACAACGCCCAGATTACGAATGTCAGCGCGGTCAGCGGCGGCACGCTTGTCTACAACGGCAACGACACCTGGACCTACACGCCGGCAGCAATCGGCGCCACAAGCTTCAATTACACCTTGACCGACGACGACGGGCAGACCAGTACCGCGACGGTGACCCTCAACACCGTGAGCGGCCAGGATGACCTCGCCACGGTGCACGAAAGCGCGCTGGCGAGCGGTACCGGCGGGGGAACGACGGTGGCCAGCGGCAACCTGCTCGCCAACGACGGCGGCGGTACTGCGATCTCCAGCATCAGCGGCATCACCGACGGCTCGGGCAGCGATACAGACAGCCGTGCGGGCTATATCGGTGTGACCACGTCGCTGGGGCGGTTGGTGGTCGACACGGCAGGTACAGGGGTGGGCGACTACACCTATACCCTGACCGACGCGGCCGATAACAGTGCGCCGGCCAACGACCTGTCGGTGACCGAAGTATTCAACTATGTATCGAATGCCACTTCAGCGGCGCTCAGGGTCGGCGTGGTGGACGACAAGCCAGTCGCCTACGACAAGGTGCTGGAAGTGTCGGAAAACCCCCTGCCCGACTACAACCTCGTGCTGGTTCTCGACGTCTCGGGCAGCATGACCAGCACGTCGGCAGGCGGCGCCGTGCGGCAGATCAATCCGGATGGTTCCACCACCATCACCACGCGCCTCGACATGGCGAAGGCGGCGCTGGTCCAGCTGGTGGAGGAATATTTCAATCAGGCGCAGAACGTGTCGGTCAAGCTGGTCACCTTCTCCAGCAGTGCCACCCTCCTCAATGGCGGGAACGCCTATACGACGTTGCAGGATGCGATCGACGGCATCAACTCGATGACCGGCAGTGGGGGCACCAACTACGAGGCCGCGCTGGATGCGGTGCAGACCGCGTTCGGCACTGTGGATCCCGCCGTTCGCAACGCCGTGTATTTCCTGTCGGACGGCGAACCGTCCCAGGGCAATACCACCGATCCCGTGGGCGTAACCGGCTACGACACCTTCATTGCCACCAACAATATCGACTCCTACAGCGTGGGGGTCGGCACGGGCATTGCCAATCCGCAGTTTCTCAACGACATCCACAACGTGGATGCAGACGGCGACGGCACCCGGGATTCCGCCATTATCGTTCCCGACCTCAACGAGCTCGACTCCGCGCTGCTCTCCACCGTACCGGCCGCATTTGGCGGCAATCTGGTGGCCGGCAGCAACGCGGGCAACGTGCTGGGCGCGGACGGCGGCTACGTGCAGACCATCACGCTGACGCTGGACAGCGATGGCAACGGCACGCCGGACCAGAACGTGGTCTTCACCTACAATCCGGCCGCCGGCGGACTGATCAGCAACAACAGCAGCTTCCTGCCGCCAACGGTGGCGGGCAGCTTGTTGACGCTGGATTCATCGAGCGGCTTCGGCATGGGCACGCTGACCTTCAACTTCAGCACCGGCGACTACACCTTCTTCACCGCCGGTTCCGCGCAGGTTGGGGACAGCTTCTCGCTCGATTTCGTGGCACGCGACAATGATGGCGACGTCACCATGCCCGCGACGGTGACGATTCAGGTCACTGACGGCCAACCCGTTGCGCGTCCGGACACCGATACGCTGCTGCCGAACCAGACCCATCTGGAAGGCAACGTCATTACCGGCATGGGAACCGATGGCGGTCTCGCGCTGGGCGGACAGGTCACGAGCTTTTCGCCGGCCGGATCGGGCGTCGATGTGGCGGTCGATCAGGCGCAGGTCAGTTCGGTCACGTTCCGCGGGCAAAGCTTCAGCCTCACCAGCAACAGCTCCGGTTCGGGCGCCGGTTTCACCTACACCGTCAGCAACGGCGAGCTGGCGTGGCAGGCGACAAGCGGCGGCGAACAGCTGGTGTTCAATGCCAGCGGTTATTACGACTACACGCCGCCCGCGGCCGCCCTCCCCGTCACCCCGACGGCAGCCGCCGTCACCACCACCTTTACGTCTGCATCCAATGCGGCCGCGAATGGCGTCGTGCTGGGTGGCCTGAGTCGCACCGGAACCGTGCAGACGCTCAGCTATTCCAACCCAAGCGGCTCAAGCAGCGATGGCGTGGGGGTCAACGGGGGCACCAGCAACAACACCGTGGACAATCTGGAGCGGCTGGTCGTCACCTTCAATTCGGCAACGCATCCTTACGGCGTGCAGGATGTCAGTTTTGATATCGCCGACTCAGCCAGCAACCTCGGCGCCTCGGGCGGGGTCGTGTATGCACTGACCTACACCGTGTTCGACGTGGCGGGCAATCAAATCGGCCAGTTCTACAGCAACCTGGAAAACACCGTGTCCGTGCCTGCCGAGCTCGGCAATATCGGACGCATCGAGATCGAAGCCAACAGTGCCGCCTCCGCCCGGATCACCAGCGTCAGCTTCGAGAGCGTCCAGCTCAACAACAGCGCACCTGCCGTCGAGCCGGTCGAAATCGGTTACGTGCTGACCGATAGCGACGGGGACGCCAGCGCAGCGACCACGCTGACGCTCAACACGATTGCCAACAACCTCTTCGGCGATGCATCGAACAACACGCTCAACGGTACGGCCGGCAACGACAGGATCATCGGCGGCGATGGCGTTGACACGCTCAACGGCGGCGACGGCCATGACATACTCGAAGGCGACGCCGGGAACGACACGCTCAACGGTGGCGCCGGCATCGATGTGCTGCGCGGCGGTGCGGGGAATGACACGCTGAATGGCGGCGATGGCAACGACACGCTGGTGGGCGGCGCAGGGAACGACATCCTGATCGGCGGACTGGGCTCGGATGTGTTCCGCTGGGAACTCGCCGATCGCGGCGTCGCCGGAACCCCGGCAGCCGACACCGTGCAGGACTTCAATAGCGCATCCGCCGCAGCCGGCGGTGACCGTCTGGATCTGCGGGATCTGCTGCAGGGCGAATCCCAGGACGCCGTGAATCTCACCAATTTCCTGCACTTTTCACAGTCAGGTGCGGATGTCGTGGTACAGGTGAGTGCGAACGGGGGATTCACTGGCGGCTTCAATGCCGGTGCAACCGATCAGACCATCACGCTGCAGGGACAGTGGGCGGACATCACGGCAAGCGGCGCCCTCAGTTCAGATCAGCAGATCATTCAGGACCTGCTGACCAAGGGCAAACTGATTACCGACTAAGGTCAGGGATGAATCCACTTTGCAGCCCGGGGCGGATCCCGACAGGAGAATGAATAGATGCCTTATGTAAAACGTGACGAACAGGGCCGAATCACCACGGTCAATCTGGAACCCGGCGAAGGCCTGGTCGAATTGGCGCCGAACGCGCCGGAACTGCTGGCGTTCATGCACCTGTTGGGGCAGGAACAGAGCACGCTGCAGCAGTCCGACATGCGACTGGTGCGGGTGCTGGAGGACCTGATCGATCTGCTGATCGACCGCGATGTGATTCGCTTTACCGACCTGCCGCTGCCGGCGCAGGAAAAACTGATGGAGCGCCGCTCAATCCGCCAGTCCCTGGGCGCGCTCAACCTGCTCGACGGGGACAACGAGACGATTTGAGGCTGGACCTTCCAACCTGCAACTTTCAGCCGAGCACGATGCCCGGCCCGGTCATGCCCTTGAAACCAAGCTCCCGCAAACACCCGGCTTCGCGCTGATTCAACACGCCCTCGGCAAGGGTCATCATGCCCATGGTGTGGGCGATGCTGCAGAGGCCGCGCAGGAAAGTCTGGTTGCCAAGGTTCTGATCGATGTCGTGGATGATGGCGCGATCGATCTTCAGATAATCGAGCCCCACGTCGTACAGCTCACCGATATGGCAAATCTGGTTGCCCACATGTTCGAGGCCGATTTTGCAGCCCAGTGGCTTGAGTGCATCGCAGAACACGCGGAATTCCCTGGCGTGCCGATAGGCAACAAATTCGGGGATGTCGATCCATATCCTGCCCGCAAGCTGCGGGCTGCGCTTGAGCGCCTGGTAAAAACGCGTGATCAGCACAGGGTCGCACACGGTCTGCGGTGATATGTTGATGCACACCGGCCCCGCGTTGGTTTCAAGCCACGCCAGTGCGTAGTCGAACACCGCCTCGTCGATGCGCTCGGTCAGGCCCAGCCGGCTGGCCCAGGGCATGAACTCCTGCGCCGACATCCACAGGGAATCCTGGATGTTCTGCATGCGTCCGGGCGCCTCGTAATGGATCAGCTGGCCCTGCTCGTCCAGCACCGGGTAGGTCGCAAACTGGATCAGCTTCCGGTCCAATGCCGTTTCGATCAAAACCTGCCAGGCGGCGATCAGGCTGGCCACCGGTTTCCACTCGATATCGAGATCCCCCAACTCGACCGCGCTGCCGCCTTCCTGTTCGGCGCGGCCCAATGCGATATCCGCGCGCGACAACACCTGCGATACCGCATCTCCATGGCGATACATCGCGGCGCCCAGCAGCAGGGGATGCCCGATGTCCGCGCTCGGGTCGTTGATCGACAATCGGGTGCGTGCGTAAATCTGCTTGCTGAGTTCGACCACCGAATCCACATCGGGAGCGAGCACCGCAAAATCGGAGCCATTCAAGCGCCCGATCAGACACGGCTCATCCGGGCAGGATTCCTGCAACGCGCCCGCCACCCGGATCAGCAGGGTGTCGGTGGCTTCGCGTCCCAGGACCTTGTTCAGTTTGAGCAGATCGGGCAGGCGGAGAATGAACAGTGCGCCGGTCGGGGCAGCAGCTTCATCCTCCAGCGCATGCTGGATTTTTTTCAGGAAATGCTCGCGACTCAGCAGGCCGGTCAGCGCGTCGTGCTGGGCGTCACGCCGCAGCTGCTCCAGTCGCGCGGATTCTTCGTCGAGCATGCTGCGAACCTGACCGGACAACGTGTTCATGGCCCGCACCACACTCCGAAACTCCCGCGTACGGGGCTCCTTGATGGCAATGAAACGCCGCGCACCGATGGCTTCGGCCTGCTTGACCACCTCGCCCAGCGGCCGGGTAATGGCACGCAAGATGAGTGTGCCGATCACGCCGCACAGCAGCATGCTGGCCAGAAACCAGGCCAGCAACCTGCGGTTGCCCTGCCACAAGGCCTGGTAGGCAAAGCTGTTGTCGCTCACGACGCGCAGGGTGCCGTATTGACGCCAGCCATCCTGCACCTTGGCTATGCCGGGCTCGGTGTGCAGGGGAATCAGGTCGACGAACCAGGCAGGCACCTTGTCGGTTCCGCCCTCGCTGACCTGTTCGACCATGAGCTTGCCGGATGGCGAAGTCAGCTTGATGCTCTGGTAATGCCCGATATCGAATTGCGCGGACAGCAGCAATTCGATCAGCACCGGATCCTTTTCGATTTGCGACATCGACAGCGCCAGCGAATTCGCATTGTCGATATTCTTCAGCCGCAGCTGATCTTCCAGATAGCCTTTTGCCGACCATGCGCTGACCAGAAAACTGATCCCGAACGCGAGGGTCATGATGGTCGCGATGGCCAGCCAGAGTTGCTTGGTGAGTGTCATGAGAGGCCCCTTGGCAAGTGGTATTTCATTCGATTCCTTCTTCCCGCATCCTGGTCAGCACCGATTGCCATTTGGAAAGACGTTGTGATGCGCTGGTCGCCCGGGGAGCGCCCCCCCCGATCCACAAGCCTTCGGCATTGAAACCAAAAATCGTGGTCAAGTCAGCGCGGCGGGAGGCGGGCCGGATATCCCCAATCAGGTTATCCAGCACCAGGGGCTCATCGTCTGGAGCCGGATAATAGCTGAGGACCATATGGGCCTGAACCAGGGTGCTTTGCGGTCCGCCAATGCGCGCCTTGACGTAGGTCAGCCGCAACTTTTCAGCCGGGATGCCGAGCTGCTTCAGCGTCGCGTATTTGGCAATGGCAAAATCCTCGCAATCCCCCTCCGCACGACCCAGCGTCTCGAGCGGCGTCGCCCAGTAGTCCGGCTTGCCCCAGATAGCGCTGTCTTCGCCAAAGCGGATTCTGCGATTGAAAAAATCGTTGACCTGTCGCAGCTTGACAGCATCGGGCTGGCTGGCCGCCCGGGTCAGCAAATCACGCCAGGCCACCACCGACGCCGTCCCGGCGTCGCCATAACGCTGGCCTGCCTGCATCAGCATGCGATCCATCTCGACGCCGGCAAGGGCAACGCTCACGCTGAAAGCCAGCATGCAAATCGATGCGGCCCAGTCGGTTCTTGGCAAAGCCTGTCGACAATTCAGCACTGAACAGCGCATCAGCATGGGCTCGCGTGGAACATGCTAATTGAGCGCCCGTTTGAAAACCGGCGCAATCAGCCGGCTGACAGCGCTTGCCGCCAGGCCCGCCCACGACCGATCTGAATCACTGAATCGCTTCAAAACGCTTTCCCGAATTGAAATAAAGCCGCAGGTGTCTGTGATCAAGATACACAAACAAGCAGGTTGGTATAAATATTGCTGTTAGATTGCCGTTGTTCTACCTACAAGTTATCGGACGAGTCCCGGAAGGCTGAAGGAATGCCCAGAATTAAAGTCGCATTGTTTTTTATGGTGATGAGCGTGCTCGCTCCCGTTGCCGGGGCGCAGCCGGCCGCCACACTGGAAAATGCCGTCAAGAAAGCCATTGTGAGCAATCCCGAAGTACAGGCCCGCTGGCACACCTTCCTTTCTTCGCAACATGAACAGGATGTCGCCCGGGGCGGCTATTTTCCGCGTGTGGACCTCATCGCGGGCGTTGGTCGGCAAAAGCTGACCGAGTACAACCAGCCGACCACCAACATGACCCGTCATGGCGCGGCCTTGTCGCTTGACCAGATGATTTACGACGGTTTCTCCACGCGCGAGGAAGTGGCCAAACTGGCGTATGCCAAGCTGGTGCGATATTACGAAGTCCTCGATGCGTCGGAATCGGTCGCGCTGGAAGCCACCCGGGCTTACCTGGATGTGCTGCGCTATCGCGAACTGGCCACCCTGGCCCAGGACAACCTCTCCCAGCACGAACAGGTATTCAGCCAGATCCAGCAACGGGTTCAGGCGGGCGTAGGCCGGCGGGTTGACCTCGAACAGGCCGGCGGCCGTCTGGCGCTGTCGCAATCGAACGTGCTGACCGAAGCCAGCAATCTGTACGATGTCAGCGCGCGCTACCAGCGCATCGTGGGCGAGATTCCCCCCGGCGACATGAGCGCGCCCGCCCCGTTCAAGCAAGGCATCCCTTCGTCTATCGAAGAAGCCCTGAAACTGGCCTACCAGGGCAGCCCGGCATTCAACGCCGCGATTGAAAACGTGCGTGCCGCCCAGGCCGAAGTACGTGGCCGTCGGGCCAACTATCAGCCCCAGGTCAACCTGCGCGCGATTCAGGATATTGGATACAACCGGGATGGCATCGAAGGAAAACGGGATGACCAGGTGATCGAGCTCGTCCTCAATTACAACCTGTTCAATGGCGGCTCCGACCGTGCGCTCGAACGCCAGTATGCCGAGCGCCTCTCCCTTTCAAAGGATCTCCGCGACAAGGCCTGTCACGATGTCCGCCAGACCCTGGCCATTGCTTTCAACGACATTCATAACCTGTACCGGCAACTGGGCTTTCTCGACCAGCACCAACTCGCGAGCGAGAAAGTACGCCAAGCCTATCGCCAGCAATTCGATATCGGGCAACGCACCCTGCTCGACCTGCTCGATACGGAAAACGAATATTTTCAGGCACGGCGCGCTTACGCGAATGCCACCTATGACCGTGCCATTGCCCATGCCCGCACCCTGGCAGGCATGGGCAGTCTGCTATCCACCCTGCAGGTGGGGCGTGACGGCATGCCCACCGCCCAGGAACTGGGGCAGGATCGTCAGGAAGTCGATGCCGACAGCCAGTGTCCGGCAGAAACGCCCTTGGTGACCACGACCGATATGGGGCTGACGCCACGAACAATCGAAGCAGCCCCGGCCAGGCCCACCCCACCCACGCCGCTTCCCGCAGCCGCCCCCGCTGAAACGATCCAACAGGCGCTCGCTGGCTGGACTGCGGCCTGGTCGTCGAAGGATTTCCCACGTTACCGCGGGTATTACGCAAAAAACTTCACCCCTGAAGGCGGCCATTCGCTTGAACAATGGGCCAGCGCGCGTGCGACTCGTCTGAGCCAGCCCGGCACCATCACGATTGGAGTAAGCGATTTGAAGGTGAGCAACATCGACGCCAACAAAGCCACAACGGAATTCCGGCAGACCTATACCTCAGCGAATTACCGCGACGCGGTGAACAAACGCATGGAGTGGGTGCGCGAGGGCAACAGCTGGAAAATTCAACGTGAACAGGTGGAGGGGACGCCGAAGGTTTCAGAGCCAGGCGTCATGAAACCCGACACGAAATAGCAGCGTACCCACAGGGTATCCAGACCCTGCACGTGTCACTCGCCTGAAGGGTGGGCAGCGTCCATCCCGATGTGCGTCAGTGTGCGGGACGATTGCCCCGGCACGATTCAACATGCCTTGCAAAGACTGTTCTAAACAAGCAACCGATATCTCGTATCGGCCTATGCCCGCGGACGAGCACGCGGACTGCGATAGCCAGATTATTCCGGCCAGTGCTTGATATAGCGCTTCAGCAGGCTGTTTTCGAACTTGGCTTCCTTGAGGCTGGCGCGCGCAACGTCATGGAAGGAAATGATGGCGAACAGCTTGTTGCCGTCGAGAATCGGCAGGTGGCCGATGTGCGATTTGGTCATGACATCGCGCGCGTAGTCCACCGAGTCATCAGCGTTGGCGACCACCGGTTCGGTTTCCATGATGGCCTTGACTTCAATATCCTTGAGCCCCAGCCCCAGCTTGACCATGCCGTGCACCACGTCGCGCTCGGTCAGCAAACCCACCATTTCGCCGTCTTTCAGAACCACCAGCGAGCCCACACCCAGAGCCACCATTTTCTCGACCGCACTGGCCACGGTATCGGTCGGTGCAATGCTGTGGATGTCATCGCTTTTCAGCGTGAGAATTTCGCGAATCTGCATGGTGGGCTCCGGGCGGGGTAAGAAGGGAATGATAAACGATGCGCTGCGGCAGACTAGCTTCGCACCAGCGCGGCTTCGACCTGCTGGCGGGTGTCGCGGCCGACCAGCGCCTCGATCAGCGCCAGCGCAAAATCCATGGCGGTGCCCGGGCCGCGCGAGGTCAGCACCTTGCCGTCCTGCACCACGGCCGCCGTGCTGACGGCCACGCCGGGCAAGCCGTCGAGAAATCCGGGATAGCTGGTTGCCTGCTTGCCTTGCAGCAGGCCGGCTTCGGCCAGCGCCATCGGCGCCGCGCAAATGGCGGCGGTGTAATGACCCGCCGCCGCTGTCTTTTTTAGCAGTTCGATGATGCGCGCGTCGGCCTTGAGGTGCGCCGCGCCCGGCATGCCGCCGGGCAGCACCACCATGTCGTAGTGCCCGTCCAGCGCCGCATCGAGCGTGGTGTCCGGCATCAGCTGCACGCCGCGGCTGGCCTTGACGAGACCGGGCTTGAGCCCGGCGGTAACGACGTCGATGCCGGCACGGCGCAACAGGTCGATGATGGTGACGGCTTCGAGTTCTTCGCAGCCTTCCGCCAGGGGAACCAGGACCTTGGGCATGGTGGTTCAGTCGCGAAAGTTCTGATACTGCAGGGGGAAATCGGTGATGCTCTTCTTCACCAGCGCGATGGTTTCCTGCAGCAGGTCGCGCTTGGCACCGGACACCCGCACGGTGTCGCCCTGGATGCTGGCCTGCACTTTCAGCTTGCTGTCCTTGATGACGCGGACGATCTTCTTGGCCAGCTCAGTCTCCACGCCAGTTTTCACCGTGACGCTGCGCTTGACCTTGTTACCCGAGACTTTCTCGACGTTACCGATATCCAGACATTTCACATCGACGCTGCGTTTTGCCAGCTTCTGCGACAGGATGTCCTGCACCTGATCGAGCTGGAAATCAGTATCCGCATGGATGGTCAGCACGTAATCAGCCTGTTCGACACGGGCATCGCTGCCTTTGAAGTCGAAGCGGGTCGAGACTTCCTTGTTGACCTGATCCACTGCATTGCGCACTTCCTGCTTGTCCACTTCGGACACGATATCGAAAGTCGGCATCTTGATTACTCCTCATCCATCACAAACGATTGAACCGGCAATCCCGATTCGTCGTGAAACTCGGCCGCCGCCATCACCCCCAGCCGCGCCACTGATTCGGCGTCGAGCGACGATGCACGCCAGGCGGCATACATGGCGCCCAGCGCATACGGGCTGCCGCTGCCGTAAGCATAGAACTTCGAGAACTGCTGTACCGTGCGGTGCGCCGCCACGCCGAAAATACCGTGCCGGTTGGCAATCAGCACGTCCATCCGGCTCGACTCCAGTTCGTCGTCCTTGTCGTCGCCGACCTGCAGAAAATACTGCTCTTTCAGCGCCGCATGCAAGGTGTTCCACACGCGGAAAATCGCAATCGCCGTGTCGAAAACCGGTGGCGTTTCAAGGCTGGCGAAATAGTCCGCCAGAATCAGCTTCATGGTCGCCGATCCGGTGATGGCGATGTAGCTGTCGCCCACGCGCAGAATCTTTTC
This sequence comes from Thiobacillus sp., assembly GCA_020057245.1. GTDB lineage: Bacteria > Pseudomonadota > Gammaproteobacteria > Burkholderiales > Thiobacillaceae > Thiobacillus. The sequence goes on from JAGVGD010000025.1 coordinate 12,100, forward strand.
GTGATTGGCGACGTAGTCGGCCGACTCCTTGCCGCCACCCCATTTCGTCAGCGTGTCGGACGCGATGGCGATGCGGCCATCCTTCCTGACGACGGTGACGGTGGTCATTTCAAATCAGCCGAAGTGGCAGACGTAGTGGTACGGCTCGCCCGACACTTCGATGTCGAAGCTGGAATTAGCCGGCACGTCGAACGACTGCCCGACAGAGTAGGTTTTCCAATCGGTTTCCCCGGCCAGTTTCACCCGGCAGGTGCCCGCCACCGTCTCCATGACTTCCGGCGCACCGGTGTTGAAGGTGAGCGTGGACGGCTGGATCACGCCGACTGATTTTTTGCTGCCGTCAGCGAATTGAACTGTGTGCGATACGCACTTGCCGTCGAAATAGACGTTGGCCTTCTTCACCACGCTGATGTTGTCGAACTGGGGCATATTCATTTTCTCCGTGCGTCGAGTTTGGCTGCAATGCGCATGCGCAGCGCGTTGAGTTTGATGAAGCCGCCGGCGTCCTTCTGATCGTAGGCGCCCGCATCGTCTTCGAAGGTGGCGATGGTGGAATCGAACAGCGAATCGGTTTTGGAATCGCGGCCGGCGACGATGACATTGCCCTTGTAGAGCTTCATCCGCACCGTGCCGTTGACGCGGGTCTGGGTATGGTCGATCAGCACCTGCAGGGCACGGCGCTCGGGCGACCACCAGTAGCCGTTGTAAATCAGGCTGGCGTAGCGCGGCATCAGGTCGTCCTTCAGATGCGCGACTTCGCGATCCAGCGTGATCGACTCGATGGCGCGGTGGCCCTTGAGCAGGATGGTGCCGCCGGGGGTTTCGTAGCAGCCGCGCGATTTCATGCCGACGTAGCGGTTTTCCACCAGATCGAGGCGACCGATGCCGTGCTTGCCACCGATTTCGTTCAATTTGGCCAGCACTTCATGCGCTTTCATGGCCGCACCGTTGATCGCGACCACATCGCCTTTGGCGTAGGTCAGCTCGATGTACTCGGCCTGATCCGGCGCCTTTTCCGGCGATACGGTCCAGCGCCACATGTCCTCTTCGGCTTCGGCATTCGGGTCTTCCAGATGGCGGCCTTCGTAGCTGATGTGCAGCAAATTGGCATCCATCGAATAGGGACTGCCACCTTGCTTATGTTTCATTTCAACGGGAATGCCATGCTGTTCGGCATAAGCCAGCAGCTTTTCGCGCGACAACAAATCCCACTCGCGCCACGGCGCGATCACCTTGATGTCGGGCTTCAGCGCATAGGCGCCGAGCTCGAATCGCACCTGGTCGTTGCCCTTGCCGGTGGCGCCGTGGCAGATCGCATCGGCGCCGGTTTCGTTGACGATGTCGATCAGACGCTTGGCGATCAGCGGGCGCGCGATTGAGGTACCGAGCAGGTATTCGCCCTCGTACACGGTGTTGGCGCGGAACATCGGAAAGACGAAATCGCGCACGAATTCCTCGCGCAGATCGTCGATGTAGATCTGCTCGGCCGGAATGCCGAATTGCAGCGCCTTGGCACGTGCCGGTTCGAGCTCTTCGCCCTGCCCCAGGTCGGCGGTGAAGGTCACCACTTCGCATTGATAGGTGTCCTGCAGCCATTTGAGAATGACCGAGGTGTCGAGGCCGCCGGAATAGGCGAGGACTACTTTCTTGATATCGCTCATAGGGATGCTCTTGGTTCTGATGCTGTCGTTTGGATTCAGTGAGTGGAGCCGGAGGTATTCTTGTCGATGATTTCGACCTGGCCGGGAAAGTCGCCGATTTTCAGGATGTCGAGATTGGTCGCCAGGCTGGCTTTTTCGATTTCGATGCCGACGACACGGCCATCTGCGGACAGGTTGAGCACGACGCCCTCATGCGCCTCCCAGGAATGATCGGGGTTTTCCGGACTGATCTCGATATACAAGGAATCCATGTCCTTGAAATAGGCAATGTTCATGCGTCCACTTTCCCCAGCAGCAAAAACTCCATCAAGGCCTTCTGCACATGCAGACGGTTTTCGGCTTCGTCCCATACCACCGACTGCGCGCCGTCGATCACCTCGGCGGTGACCTCCTCGCCGCGATGCGCGGGCAGGCAATGCATGAAAACCGCGCCGGGTTTCGCCACCGCCATCATTTCGGCATCGACCTGCCAGTCGGCAAAGGCCTTCAGGCGCTCATCGTTTTCCGCCTCCCAGCCCATGCTGGTCCACACGTCGGTGGTCACCAGGTCGGCACCGCGGCAGGCATCCATCGGGTCGACAAAGCTTTCGAAATGGTCTGTGCCAAACAGGTTGGCGCGCTCGGGTTCTACTTCGTAGCCCGGCGGGGTCGAGACATGCACGTTGAAGCCGAGCACCTCGGCCGCTTGCAGCCAGGTGTTGCACATGTTGTTGGAGTCGCCGACCCACGCCACCGTTTTGCCCTGGATGGGGCCGCGATGCTCGATGAAAGTGAAGATGTCCGCCAGGATCTGGCACGGGTGGTATTCGTTTGTCAGGCCGTTGATCACCGGCACCCGCGAGTGGGCGGCGAAGCGCTCGATAATGTCCTGCTCGAAGGTGCGGATCATCACGATGTCGACCATGCGCGAGATGACCTCGCCTGCGTCTTCAACCGGCTCGCCGCGGCCGAGCTGGGTATCGCGCGTGTTGAGGTAGATCGCCGAGCCGCCAAGCTGATGCATCCCGGCCTCGAAGCTCAGCCGGGTGCGGGTCGAGCTTTTCTCGAAAATCATCGCCAGCGTGCGGTCGGCCAGCGGGTGATAAGGCTGATATTGCTTGAAGCGGCTTTTGATCAGCGTGGCGCGCTCGAACAGATACAGCAGCTCATCGCGCGACAGATCCTTGAATTGCAGAAAATGCCGCAGCATCACGCCGCCTGTTGCAGATAGGTTTTGACGATGCTGGACACCGCCGCGACCAGCGCATCGACTTCAGCCGCGCCATACACCAGGGGCGGCACCAGTCGAATCACAGTGTCGGCGGTGACATTGATCAGCACGCCGGCGTCGCGCGCGACAGCCACCAGTTCAGCGCAGGGACGATCCAGCTCGACGCCGATCATCATGCCCTCGCCGCGAATATCGACCACGCCATGCACGCCGCTCAAGGCCGCGCGCAGGCCGGCACGGATCGCCTCGCCGCGCAGCTTCACGTTGTCCAGCAGCTTGTCTTCTTCAATCGCGTCCAGCGTAGCCAGCGCAGCGGCACACGCCAGCGGATTGCCGCCAAAGGTCGAACCATGGCTGCCCGGAACGAACACCTCGGCCGCCGCACCGCGCGCAAGGCAGGCGCCGATCGGCATGCCCGAGCCCAGGCCCTTGGCCAGCGCCATCACATCCGGCATCACGCCCGAATGCTGAAAGCCGAACCAGGTGCCGGTGCGGCCGATGCCGGTCTGCACTTCGTCCAGCATCAGCAGCCAGCCATGGGCATCGCAAAGCTGCCGCAATTCGACGAGATATTCGGAAGGCAGCACATTGATGCCGCCCTCGCCCTGCACCACTTCAAGCAGCACCGCGACCACGCTTTTGTTGTGCTCGGCCACGTGGCGAATCGCTTCGATATCGTTGAACGGCACCCGCGCAAAACCCGACAGCAGCGGTTCGAAACCCGCCTGGATCTTGCGGCTACCGGTTGCAGTCAGGGTGGCCATGGTGCGGCCATGGAAGGCTTTTTCCATCACGATGATGGTCGGCACCTCGATGCCCTTGCCGTGGCCGTACAGGCGCGCCAGCTTGATCGCGGCCTCGTTTGCCTCGCAACCCGAATTGCAGAAGAAAGCCTTGTCCATGCCCGACAGTGCGCACAGCCTGTCGGCCAGTTCTTCCTGACGCAACACCCGGTACAGATTGGACGAATGAATCAGCGCAGCCGCCTGATCGGCAATCGCCTTCACCAGCTTGGGATGGGCATGGCCCAGTCCATTCACGGCCACCCCGGCCACTGCATCAAGGTAGCGCTTGCCGGATTCATCCCACAGGTAAGCGCCCTCGCCGCGAACAAAGGCGACGGGCTGGCGGGCATAGGTGTTCATCAAATGTGTTGTCATGGCAGTCGTAACCAGGCTGTCCTGAAAAAATGAAATAACGAAATTGAAAACGGCGGCCTAAGCCGCCGTGCCTATCATGCACCTGCGTGATTATAGGCCGAAATGCGCGCACTGCGCCCCCTCGCAAACCCATGGCGGGTAGCCCGCCAGCAGCGGGCGAGCTGGCAGCCATGCATGTGCAACATGTTAGAATCCGCCACCTCTTCAAGAAGTTCAGCCATCCCAATGGATAACGCCACCGCCCCCCTGATCATTCGCGGCATCACCGCCAAGGGCGCCCGGTTTCGCCCCAGCGACTGGGCGGATCGCCTGGCCGGCGCGTTCGCGGTCATCGACCCCAACAATCGCACCAATTATTCGCCTTACGTCCAGCCCACCAAGCTCGACAACATTCCCTGCGTGATCGTGGACAAGAAGCTCAAGTCCAGCGATCCGGACGCCTACCGTTTCCTGCTGGCATTTGCCAGCAGCAATGAGTTGCTGGTCGAAAATGCTGATTGAATCTGCCGCCTGAGTCTTGCCGCGGCACCCATAAAAAACGCCGCTGATGCGGCGTTTTTTATGGGTCAAGTGCTGCCTGATTACAAGACAGCGCTCAAGCCATGCTCTTGACAGCTTGGGACAGACGGCTCTTGTGGCGCGCAGCCTTGTTCTTGTGAACGATTTTCTTGTCGGCAATGCTGTCGATCACGCTCATCGAGGACTGAAAAACCAGCTGTGCGGCAGACTTGTCGCCGGCTTCGATGGCTTTGCGCACTTTCTTGATCGCGGTGCGCAACTCGGAGCGCTGGCTCATGTTGCTGTCGCGCTGTGCGCTGGCTTGACGTGCGCGCTTGCGCGCCTGGGCGGAATTCGCCATATGTACTTGCTCCTGTAGACCCTGCGCCGCGCGCAAGGCAAATAAATTTAATTCAGGCAACCCATAGCTGCAGGCGCCAATTCACCGAAGCCCGCGATTATACGGAAGAAGCCAGTAAAAAATCAAGCCGGCAAAATCAAGTCAACAAAATCAAGCAAGTCCGCAATTGTGTTGCAGCGCCCCCGCGCGACCCGCACAATGCGCGCACAACCAACACTCTCCACTCATGAATTTACTCAAAGCTCTAGCCACGGTCAGCAGCTTGACCCTTCTCTCGCGCATACTGGGATTTATCCGCGACACTGTGATTGCACGCGCCTTCGGTGCGGGGATGATGAGCGACGCATTTTTCGTCGCCTTCAAGATCCCCAACCTGCTGCGGCGGATGTTTGCCGAAGGCGCATTTTCCCAGGCGTTCGTGCCGATTCTGGCGGAATACAAAAACCGCCTCGGCCACGATGCCACCAAAACCCTGGTCGATCAGGTGGCGACCGCGCTCACGCTGGTATTGGTGGTCGTCGCGCTGCTGGGAATCTTTGGCGCGCCGTGGGTGGCGTATATCAGCGCGCCCGGCTTTCGGGCCGATGGCGAGAAGTTCGACCTCACCGTCACGCTGCTGCAAATCACCTTCCCCTACATCATCTTTATCTCGCTGGTTGCGCTGGCGGCGGGCATTCTCAATACCCACAGCAAGTTTTCCGCCCCCGCATTTGCGCCCGTATTGCTGAATGTGGCAATGATCGCTGCTGCACTATGGATCGCTCCATATGTTGATCCGCCCATACTGGCGCTGGGCTGGGGGGTGGCGCTGGGCGGTCTGCTGCAACTGGCCTGGATGGTGCCGCACCTGAAAAAGTTGGACTTGCTGCCGCGCCCGACTACCCACTTCAACGAGCCCGGGGTGCGCCGCGTTGCCAAATTGATGGCACCGGCTCTGCTTGGCGTGTCCGTCGCACAAATTAGTCTGCTGATCAACACGATTTTCGCGTCCTTCCTCGCCACCGGCAGCGTGTCCTGGCTGTATTACGCCGATCGCTTGATGGAATTTCCGGCCGGCATGCTGGGGGTGGCGCTCGGCACCATTCTGCTGCCCAGCCTGGCCAAGCATTACGCCGACGACTCGCCCGTCGAATACTCCAAACTGCTCGACTGGGGACTGCGCCTGACCCTGCTGCTGGCCTTTCCTGCTGCGGCTGCGCTGGCGGTGCTGGCGGTGCCGCTCATCACCACGCTGTTTCATTACGGCGCGTTCAACGCGCTGGACGTCAGCATGACGCAACAGGCGCTGCTGGCCTACAGCCTGGGATTGCTGGGCCTGATTCTGGTAAAGGTACTGGCGCCCGGCTTCTATGCGCGGCAAAACATCAAAACGCCGGTCAAGGTCGCGATTTTTACCCTGATCGTGACCCAGTTGATGAACCTGGCGTTTTACAAACCCCTCGGCCACGCCGGGCTGGCCCTGTCGATTGGCCTGGCCGCCTGCCTCAATGCCGGACTGCTGCTGCACCTGCTGAAGAAACACAATATCTATCAACCGCAACCGGGATGGACCGGCTATTTCGCACGCGTACTGCTGGCGGTTCTGTTGATGTCTGCCGCCCTGTACTACACCATGGGCGACGCACAATGGTGGCTGGCGGCGGGGTTTGCCGAGCGCGCCCTGCGTCTGGCCTTGCTGGTTGGCGGTGGCGTGGCGCTGTATTTTGCGGCATTGGGCGCAATGGGCTTCCGCCCGCGCCAGTTCACCCGTCGCGCGGCCTGATATCGAGACGGCCAAGTGATGTTTGAACCCATGCAGTCAATTTTCTGCATGGTTCCGAGTGGGCCGGTTCGTTGAGCCGTCTCAATACAACACTGTTTCAATGCTTATTGATTCAGCCCCATGCCTTGACCCGGAACCTGGGCAAGCCGACTTTCATCAGCCCTTCAAACTTCATCAGGCCGAATCAATAAGTGACTGAATCGGCTAAAATTAGCGCCTTTTTCCGCTTCGCCGCACGCTGCACCCCCATGCGCATCACCCACGGTTTTCGCTCTCTCGGCACCCCTCATGCGGTCACCATCGGCAACTTCGATGGTCTGCACCTGGGGCATCAAGCCATGCTCGCCCGCCTGCAGGACGTGGCGCGGACGCGCGGCCTGCCGAGTTGCGTGCTGAGTTTCGAGCCGCACCCGCGCGAGTTTTTCACCCCCGAGCAGGCCCCGGCCCGCCTGTCCAGCCTGCGCGAAAAAGCCGAATGCCTGCGCCTGCTCGGCATCGACCGCTTCCATGTCTTCCGCTTTGACCGGGCGTTCTCGGCGCTGACCGCCGACGCTTTCATCGAACAGGTGCTGGGGCAAACCCTGCAGGCGCGCTACGTGCTGGTTGGCGACGACTTCCGTTACGGCGCCCGACGCGCCGGCGATTTTGCGCTGCTGGCACAGGGCGGGCAGTCGCTTGGCTTCGATGCCGAGTTTCTGCCGACCGTCGAAATCTCCGGGGAGCGCGCTTCCTCCACCGCCGTGCGGCAGGCGCTCGCGGCGGGCGATCTGGCGCATGCGGCGCAATTGCTCGGCCGTCCCTACAGCATCTCCGGGCGGGTGGAACATGGCGACAAGCTGGGGCGCGACATCGGCTTCCCCACCGCCAATATCCAGCTCAAGCACAACCGGCCGCCACTGATGGGGATTTTCGCTGTTCAGGTGTATGGCCTCAACGGTACGCCCCTGCCCGGCGTGGCCAGCCTCGGCAAGCGCCCCACGGTGAAAAATCCGGATGCGGCGCCCGTGCTCGAAGTGCATTTATTCGATTTCAAAGCCGACATCTATGGCCGCCGCCTGCGCGTGGATTTTCTGCACAAGCTTCGCGACGAAGCCAAATACCCCGATCTCGACACGCTGGTGGCCCAAATCAGCCGCGACGTCGACAACGCCAGGCAGTATCTGGCCTCGCTTTAAACCTGAAGAGCTCGCTCACCCACGCCGTCATGTCTGATCAATCCAAGCCCGATTACAAAGCCACGCTGAACCTGCCGGACACGCCCTTCCCGATGCGCGGCGACCTTGCCAAGCGCGAACCCGGCTGGGTCAAGAGTTGGCAGGAAAAAATGCGTTACGAAGCCATCCGCAAGGCGGCGGTGGGACGCCCCAAGTTCATCCTGCACGACGGCCCGCCCTACGCCAACGGCGACATTCACATTGGCCACGCGGTCAACAAGATCCTCAAGGACATCATCGTCAAGGCCAAGACACTGTCCGGTTTTGACGCGCCCTACGTGCCGGGCTGGGACTGTCACGGCCTGCCGATCGAGCTGCAGGTGGAAAAAACCCACGGCAAGGCGATCCCGCCCGCCCAGTTCCGCGAGCTGTGCCGCAGCTATGCGGCTGAACAGATCGAACGCCAGAAAGCCGATTTCATCCGCCTCGGCGTGCTGGGCGACTGGGACCATCCCTATCGCACCATGGACTTCCAGTTCGAGGCCGACAGCCTGCGCATGCTGGGGCAGATTCAGCAGGCCGGCTACTTGTATCAGGGTGCGAAGCCGGTGCACTGGTGCGTCGACTGCGGTTCCGCGCTGGCCGAGGCCGAGGTCGAATACGAAGACAAGACTTCGCCCGCAATCGACGTCGGCTTTGCCGTGGCCGACCGCGCCGATCTCGCGCAGCGGTTTGACCTCGCCGCCATCGACGAGCCGGTGCAAATCGTCATCTGGACCACCACGCCGTGGACCCTGCCCGCCAACCAGGCGGTGGCGCTGCATCCCGATTTCCAGTACGCGCTGGTGCGCACGGCCAAAGGCCTGCTGATTCTGGCCGACAGTCTGCGCGAGGCCGCGCTGGCGCGTTACGAATTGAGCGATGGCGCTGAAGTCATCGCACACACCACGGGTCAGGCGCTCGAAGGCACCTTGCTGTGGCATCCCTTCCAGGAGCGCCAGGTGCCGGTCATCGTCGGCGATCACGTCACCGCCGACGCCGGCACCGGCGCCGTCCACACCGCACCCGGCCACGGCCTCGACGACTATGTGGTCGGCAGCCGTTACGGCCTGAAAGTCGACAACCCGGTGGGCGACGACGGCCGCTTTTACGCCACCGTGCCGCTGCTAGGCGGCATGAGCATCTGGCAAGCCAACCCCGTCGTGATTGAAACGCTGGAAGCCAGCGGCAATCTGCTGGCGCATGCCAAGCTGCTGCACAGCTATCCGCATTGCTGGCGGCACAAGACGCCGATCATTTTCCGCGCGACGCGGCAGTGGTTTATCGGGATGGATTCCAGGGGTCAGGATTCAGGGGCCGGGGGTCAGGGGGGCACGCTGCGCGAGCAGGCGATGGCTGCAGTGGACAGCACGCAGTTCTTCCCTGCCTGGGGTCGCGCGCGGCTGGAAGCGATGATCAGGAACCGTCCCGACTGGTGCGTGTCGCGCCAGCGCAACTGGGGCGTGCCGATGCCGTTTTTCACCCACAAGGAAACCGGCGCGCTGCATCCGCGCAGCCTGGAGTTGCTCGAAGTGGTCGCACAACGCGTCGAGCAGGCGGGTATCGAAGCCTGGTTTGCGCTCGACCCGGCCGAGCTGCTGGGCGACGACGCCGCGCACTACAACAAGACCGGCCATACGCTCGACGTCTGGTTCGACTCGGGCGTGACCCATGCATGCGTGCTGAAGCGCCGTCCCGAACTCGCGCACCCGGCCGACCTGTATCTGGAAGGCTCGGACCAGCATCGCGGCTGGTTCCAGTCGAGCCTGCTCACCGGCTGCGCGACCGACGGCCACGCGCCATACAAGGCGCTGCTCACCCACGGCTTCGTCGTCGACGGCAAGGGCCACAAGATGAGCAAGTCGAAAGGCAATGTCATCGCCCCGCAAAAGGTGATGGACCAATACGGCGCCGACATCTTGCGGCTGTGGGTGGCGACGACCGATTACTCGGGCGAGTTGACCATCTCAGACGAAATCCTCAAGCGCGTGGTGGAGAGCTACCGCCGGATTCGCAACACGCTGAAATTTCTGCTCGCCAACCTGTCCGACTTCGACCCGCAAGCGCATGCGCTGCCAGTTGAAGACTGGCTGGAAATCGACCGCTACGCGCTGGCCCTGACCGGCCAATTGCAAGGCGAGTTGCAGGCGCATTACGACGCCTACGAATTCCATTTCGTCGCGCAAAAACTGCAGGCATTTTGCTCCGAAGACCTTGGCGGCTTCTATCTCGACATTCTGAAAGACCGCCTCTACACCAGCGGCGCCAATAGCCGCGCACGCCGCGCCGCGCAGAACGCGCTGTTCCACATCACCCACAGTCTTGCCCGCTGGATGGCGCCGATTTTGTCGTTCACGGGTGAAGAGGTATGGACACAGCTGGCGGGCGACGACTCGATCTTTCTGCACACGTGGCACACCCTGCCCGAGCAAGCCGATACGGCCGATCTGCTGGCGCGCTGGACGCGCATCCGCGCGGTGCGCAGCGAAGTGCAGAAGGATCTGGAAAGCGTACGCGCCGCAGGCGGCATCGGCTCGTCCTTGCAGGCCGAGGTCACGCTGCACGCCAGCCCGGATACCCGCGCCCTGCTGACGCCGCTGGGCGACGATCTGCGCTTTGTGCTGATCACCTCGCAGGCACGCGTGGTCGCAAGCGATCACGACCGCATCGAAGTCAGCCCGAGCAGCGCACAGAAATGCGAACGCTGCTGGCACTACCGCGACGACGTAGACGCGCATGCCGATCATCCCGGCTTGTGCGGACGCTGCGTCAGCAATCTGACAACGGCAGGCGAGGCACGCACCCATGCGTAAGTATCTCAATCCCGCCATGCGCAAATGGCTGGGCATCGCGCTGGCGGTCATTGCCGCCGACCACTTCACCAAATTCTGGGTGACCTCCGTGCTCGACTATCAGGAAGCCGTGCCGGTACTGCCGTTCTTCTCGCTGGTTCTGGTTTACAACACCGGCGCGGCATTCAGCTTTCTGGCTGATGCGGGCGGCTGGCAACGCTGGTTCTTCATCGCCGTCGGCATCGTCGCCACGCTCATCATCGTGCGCCTGCTCAAAACCCACTCACAACAGCCGCGCCTGGCTTTTGCCCTGGCCCTGCTGCTCGGCGGTGCGCTCGGCAACGTGATCGACCGCGTGGTGCTCGGCCATGTGGTGGATTTTCTGTATTTCCATTACCGCAGTTTTGCCTGGCCCGCCTTCAATGTTGCGGACTCCGCCATCACCGTCGGCGCAGGCCTCTTGATCTGGGACAGCCTGACCGGCAAGCCGGCCCCGGCCGACACGGCAGCATGAGCGCACGTACGCTCAATCCCGGCGACACCTTCCTGCTGCGCTACGCCCTGCGCCCGCGCGGCGGCGACGACGTCATTTCCAATTTCGACGACGCCCAGCCAGAAACCCTCACCCTCGGCGACGGCACACTGGCGCCGACGCTGGAACAATGGTTGCTGGACCTGGCGCCCGGCGAACGCTACGTGTTCCTGCTCGAACCCTGGCAAGCTTTCGGCGAAAGCCAGTCCGATCTGATCCAGACCCTGCCCAAAACCGACGTGCCCGCCGACATCACGCTCGAAGTCGATCAACTGGTCGAGTTCGCCATGCCCAACGGCCAAACCCTGGCCGGGCACATTCTCGAAATCAGCGACGATGCAGTGAAGGTCGACTTCAACCATCCGCTCGCCGATCTGTCCATCGAGTTCGAAGTCGAGATCGTTCGCATCCTGTCATCCACAGCCATTGGGGACAAAACATGAAAACTGCCGGACATCGTCAGCCCCCGCCGCTCACTGAGCAAGCCTCCGGCGCGCAACTGGCCGAAGGCGCAAGGTTCAACGAAACCATTGCTTGCCTCAATCCTTCGCTCGGCATCGTAAAAGGGGTTTATCGTTATCCCACGCATGAAGCCGCCAACCGACACTGGCTGGAGTGTGTTGCGCGCAACCTGGCGAACTCAAATGCCAAACGTCATCATGAATGAATACAGCCGCCCCGCCTCGCTGGACGATCTGAAGCGGATGCTGTCCGCGCTAAACGAAGCGGGCGCAGAGTACCTGCTGGTTGGCGGCTATGCCTTGGCTGCGCACGGTTATCAGCGCGCCACGACCGACATCGATATCGTGGTGCCGGCCAACCCCGAGGCTGGAATGCGCATCAAGAATGCGCTCATGGTTTTGCCCGACCAGGCCGCGCGCGACATCGACCCCGCCTGGTTCAGCGAAGGCGAGAATATCCGGGTCGCGGACGCTTTCGTGGTAGACCTGCTGCTCAATGCCAATGGGCAGACCTACGACACCCTCGAACACTATGTCGAGATCATCGAACTGGATGGCATCCCGGTTCGCACCATCAGCCTGGAAGGCTTGCTCCTGACCAAGCAAACCCTGCGCGACAAAGATGCAAGCGACCGCATCATTATCGAGCGTGCACTGGAAATCATCCGGAAATCCTGAACGCCATGCCTACCATTCTTCTTGCCAACCCCCGCGGCTTCTGCGCCGGCGTCGACCGCGCCATCGCCATTGTCGAACGCGCTCTGGAAAAATTCGGCGCACCGATTTATGTCCGCCACGAAGTCGTTCACAACACCTTTGTCGTCAACGACCTCAAAACCAAGGGCGCGATTTTTGTCGACGAACTGGCCGACGTGCCTGCCGGCGCCACCGTCATTTTCAGCGCCCACGGCGTCTCGCAAGCCGTGCGCCTGGAGGCCGAAGCGCGCGGGCTGAACGTGTTCGACGCCACCTGCCCGCTCGTCACCAAGGTGCACGTCGAAGTGAGCAAGATGCGCGAAAAGGAATTTGAAATCGTCATGATCGGCCACAAGGGCCATCCTGAAGTCGAAGGCACCCTGGGGCAGTCGAAAGCTGGCATGTATCTGGTCGAAACGCCGGAAGACGTCGCCAGCCTGCAAGTGAACAACCCCGACAAGCTCGCCTATGTCACCCAGACTACGCTCTCTGTCGACGACGCCGCCCGCGTGGTCGACGCCCTGCGCGCGCGCTTTCCCGGCATCACCGGCCCCAAAAAAGACGATATCTGCTACGCCACGCAAAACCGGCAGGATGCGGTCAAGCTGCTGGCCAAACAATGTGATGTGGTCATCGTGGTGGGATCGCCGACCAGCTCAAACTCGAACCGGTTGCGGGAGGTGGCGGAGAATCTGGGCGTGCCGGCTTATATGGTGGATCATGCCGGGGAAATCGATCCCGTCTGGCTCGACGGGAAAAATCATGTAGGCGTCACGGCAGGTGCTTCCGCACCCGAAATTCTGGTGCGTGCAGTTATTGAACGACTTGATGCGCTAGGCTGCCGATCTGTGAAGAATCTGGATGGCACACCGGAAAAAGTGGCCTTTGCCTTGCCGAAGGGCTTGGGCTGAAAGCTCTTAACGTGGATGCGCGCAATACAATTTGCAAGCTGACCAAATACTGTTCATTTCCCCCAACACTCAGCCACAATAGCACTGCCATCCGACACTCCAGCTGCACCCTGAAGCCCCGCATTGGTGTAAGTGAATACACCGCACGAATCCCCCAACATGGTGCCTGTTGGGGTGGCCAACAACCTAAATGTTTGTGCAGGTGCTGCGCCCATCTCAACCGCCATGTTGTATCGCGCTGTACCACTTTCTGGGCTCTGAGGTTTCGGCAAACTAGCGTCTGTGATGTCGTCTCCATTACTCGTCTCGTCATAACGGTTGGCCGTGGTGTAATTGCGCTCCAGAAACTGGGCATTTTCGAGCAACATCGCCCGTGCCCCCGCCCGATTGGCACGCTGCACATATTGCATGTAGCTGGGGTAGGCAATCGACGCCAGGATGCCAATGACGGCCACCGTAATCATCAACTCGACCAAAGTAAAACCCTGGTTTGAGGCCCTGTTTCCGATGCCTGATCGTGAGTCGCTGAACATGATTGCTCCTTACTGTAACGGTTGAATTACTGTATCTGCCGCCAGGATGTCCGGCCAGCCGTTGAGCCGCTTTTCTCGGTAATCACCCCGATGCCCTTGCCCACATTCGAGCTGAATTTGTACTCCTTGCTACCGGCAGTCACCACAGTGGGCTGATTCAGCGTCATCGACCCCGACCTCACGCCGGATGCCGCAAAAGCGCCCGATGCATAGCCCTCGACGAAATCGTACGCGTCGAAATCGCCATCGCCATCGATGTCCAATGCCGAGTAATCGAGATTGCCGCCTGTTTCCGCGTCCAGCTCCATTAGCCAGCTCGATCCTTGCAGACAGGGGTCGGTCACACTGGGCTCCAGCGTATTGAAGATCACCCGGCCAAATCGCAACAGGGGTGGAGAGATGACGCGTTCACCCCGGAGAATATTGTCCGGCGCGACAAGATCCAGCACCCACCCCTTTTTGGTAGTCCAGTATGCCGGGTTGTTGCTGGTTACCCGCACCTCCTGCGAACCTTCAATTCCCTGATAAACAATGCTTTGTGTCCAGAGATTGTTTCTGTCGTAGGTGGTCAGGCTTTCGTCGTCCAGTACGCCATAGAAAGACTGCTTATCCGTCACGGTTGAGTCGCCGTCCACGAAATAACGCCCCGTGCCGAAATACACCATAGCCTTGCCGGCAACCCCGCTGGGGGGCCCGGTCACACCCAGCTGGGCCTGAATCGGCTGCCGTACGGCAGAACCGCCTGTCCCGTCCTTGGCCACGAACATGGGTTGGGGTGCGGCCACCGAACCCTGTGCAATTTTCCAGCTGGCGCCAAAGCTTGCGCTCACATCGAATTTCCAGACGTTGCCCTGCAAATCACCTGCATAAATTGCATCGATGATCCGGTCGTTGTCCAGGTCGACGAGTTTGGGAGTCGACAGCCCATTTTCCTCAGTAGCCGAACCATACTTGGTATCGATGAAGTAGTAATTCGACGGATTATCCACCTGCACCAGGAACAGGCCCGCCTGCTTGTCGGTGCTGCCATAGCCATTCGAGAACACGGCATAGAAATGTCCATCGGCAAACGGCGCAATGGTTGCCGGCCCGAAGATATAACCCATCTTGCTGGCATGCGCGCCGCCATTGAACTCCCACAGCACTTTGGTTCCATCCATGGCATCTGGGTTGGTAATGTCGAGTGCAAATACCGATTTTCCGCCCGCACCCAGCGTCCCGAGCAGGACCGTACGCCATGTCCCGCCCCATTCCGCATCGCCGAATGCAGCTGCACCATCAACGAAATATTTGTGGTTGGACGGATAGGCGACATCCGTCAAATCGGCCAGCGAACTGTGCAACTCACTGGGGACGTAGGCGAATTTCTCCACTCCGGTAGCGGCATCGAAACCATGCAGCATGCCGTCGTTGGCCCCCACATAAATCATGCTCGTGGTGCTCTTGCCGCTGACAAATGTCGGATAGCTGGTCGCGTAGGCCGGGATAGTTTCAAGCCGGAAATTTTCGCCACCGACAAACACCGGATCGGAGTTCACGATGTCGCCCAGCACTTTGCTGCGGCTGCGCAATGTCCCGCCAGTGAATTGCACTTCCTGCGACTGGTCACCACGCAGATAGTTGACGACATCCGCCGTCAGCGTTCCGCCGAATGCCCCGGTAAAGCTTGCCGCGGCGCCTGCGCTGGTGGTCCAGATATTCCGCGCCGCGGGTGCAGGGAGATTCGCGCTTGCAGCCCAGACCGGGGTGCCCGGCAATCCCGAAACAGAATCGAGCGGAATCGCTTCCAGATCGCCCGTCCAGTCGTTCGAGTCGAAGCTGGCCAGATAGATACGCGTGCTGGTTTCCAGTCGCTTGGAGTTGGCTGCAATCGAGGAAGAAGAACCCACCTTGGCGGCCACGTCGTTGACAATCGACTTCAGCGACTTGTTCAAGGTTTCCGGGTCGTCCGCGCTGAAAAACTTGCCACGGCTGTTGAGCGCTGCGTGCCACAAGTCTGCGACGTTGCCGACCTTGTCCGTGCCGGTAGCCGGCCAGTTCACGCCGCCCGATTTCAGCTCCGGATAACTACTGGTCGAAGTATTGGAACTGTGCGGATCGCCATCCCATTTCAATTTGGGGGTCGTGGTATCGAGTACCCGGGTGAGTCCCAGCCCCACTGTATAGGTCACCATGTGCTGCCATTTTGCGGGATCGTTTTTGGGGTCCCAATAGGCCGCTGTCAAAGTCGCCGCGTCCACATTATCGAGTGTGGACGGAAAACGTGGCACATCATTTTTCAGGCTGTCGTTCAAATCAGTCGCCCAGTAATGGAAAGCGACATCGGCAAGCGAGTTGGAATTGGTGTCCGTATAAGGCGCGACCGGGGTATAGCCTGGCGAGTCTACGCAGTTGGGATCAGCTACGGCACATGTCGTGCCAAATATCTTGGGCAACGCCGTAATAGCCGTACTGTCACTAGAAATCGTCCCCGCGGCATTGTTGCCGTTCCAGATGCCATCCGTCATCACCATACTAAAATTGGCACGGCAGGAATAGCGTTTGGCTGCATCGTCGTCGACTTGCGGATCAAAGGCGTATGGGCTGGTCACACCCGTTTTGATCGTGAAGTATTCGCCGGCCTTGCCAAGTGCTTGCCGTAAGGGCGTTCCGCCATTTGCTGGCAGCCTGAACAGCCATTTGTACAGGCGAGCCTTATGCGCCGCATCGTAACGCCGGATTTGATTTTCGACGCTGACGCTGGTGTCCCAACCCTTACACGACGTGCCAAAAGTCGTACATGCGCTCAAAGCCTGCCAAGCCACGCGCATTTCCGGCGTGATGTCCTGGAAAGCGCGTGACGCCGCGGTAATAGTGGCCAGATTGCGGGTGCGGTAAAACGAATACCAGTTGGCGAAGTTTTGCCGCTCGTCCTTGTCGGCCGCATCGATGACCCCATTGCCATCGATATCCGCTGTGGCAGGGCCCGAGGTCGCGTTCACAAAAACCGGCTGGTAACAATCGTCATCGCCGATCGTGCCATCGCAGTTGGTCAGCGTCGACACAAAATTGTAGTAATAGGCATTTGTTCCTGCAGTAACACTTATGTTGCCGAAGAATTTTCCTGTGCCAATGTCGTCTCCGGTATTGGTGCCCCCATCTGCATGTTCAGCAAATCTTTCACTATATCCAGTCGAACCTGTACCTGTAGGGTAAAACGAGGTCTGAGGCCTGTATTGAGTTTCCAGATTTCTCGACCCATGCGTTTGGTAAAATCCATTTCGCCAAGCCGCAGCAAAAGTCGTAGTCAACTCCACCCCGTTTGCATCAAGCGGCGGCAGATAGCGGATATCGGGGTTGTAATACAACGGGTTGAAAGTCGACGATTTGAATCGCCGCACCTCCGTAACAGATGCAGCGCAGTTAGCGTCCCGAGTAGTAGATGTACAGATGGAGTCCGGCGCGAAAGTCCATGCCATACTCCCCGAGTCATCCAGCGTAATCACGAAGTTGGGCGACACGCCGGTCGTGAGAAACAGCGGAACGTTATGCGGCTCGACGGCCTGCGCCGACAAGGGAAGCATGACGGCTGCCGCCAGCGCGAGGCGCTTCAGTGACAGAAAGTTACTAGCCGGTTGGGTCATGATTCACCTCGTTACGGTTGTTCGATGTTGATGATCGATTGCAGGATGACAGGCGCGTTGCCGGATGCGGTTGCACGTGCGGTGATGCGATACAGGCCATCGCGCGGATTGCCGCTCTGGGGGGTATAGCCCAGGTCGTCATTGCCACCCGATCCAGTGCGAAGTGAGAGCTTCTCGATGACGTACTGCACACTTTCGACCCCCGGATAAACCAGGCCTGGCGTGGCTGCGGCTGTCCAGTCAAAGGTTTTCCAGTCATCTGTGCTGGCCACTCCGGTGGGCACCTCGCCCACATCGAAATAGCCAGGGCCGGTTGCCGGGTCCACCGGCGAATTCAGCGCCTGCTCACCAGCCCGCAATCCGGCCTCGGCCGCCTGGAATGCCAGATTCTGGCTGCGCAGATTGCCCGCCATTTTTTCTTCAAGAATGCTGCCGCGCATGGATGCGAGCACGATCAGCGTGAGCACTACCATGAAAATCAGGCCGGTGATCAGGGCCACGCCTTGCTGCCTGACGAGGGGACGAGATGAAAGGGTCGGGATATACATTGCCATTCCCTTATTGCAAGCGGTTGCGAATCCCTACCGTGGTAGAGAAAGTCTGGTAAATGCGCCGGTCACCCGCCACAACCGCATCAGGCGTGCCATCGTCGTCTGTATCGATACGATAGGTCTGCGCGGCAGCGGTCAGGTTGTTGTCCGGGCTTGCCATCAGCAAACTGATGCGCACGCTGACAACCCGCGTCCAGTCCGCAACAGCACTTGCCGTCTGGTACTGGTCAGCTGCACGAACAGTATCGTCATCAAGCGCATTGGAATCGACGCCATATATGATCTGCATATCCTCAACGCCCTCGACCAGTTCTGCGGCGCCATCGTTGACGCTGTTGCGATAGAGCGATCGCACGGCTGCAGGGTTGTCGCCGATGTAATAGGAGAAGCGGTCGAATTCCATGACTTCGTCTGCAGGCGCCCCCGGCAAGGTAGTGAGGTCGGCAGGCGCTGAACGCAATGTGCCTACAGGAGGCGCATCCGCAGCCGGACGGCAGGTGACGACCGCGAGAATGTCGTTTGCCTTGTATGCATAGGGATTGGCGCCGGCAGTAAGCGACGCGAGCGTTACGCTGCTGGCTTGCGCCCCCCAAACTGACAAGGCATCGCCCGCCACACGGGGTACGGTGGCCGCCGGAACCCCCAGTGGATCGGTTCCCGTATCCCCGCCGGTGATCATCAACGCGTTGGTCAAGCCTGGCGCAGGTGCGACGAAATTCGGCACGGCTTCATTCATGCTGGTGCAGCCGAGTGAGCCCGCCATGCGTATGTCACGCGCCATGGTATCCAGGGCATAGCGAGCGCTTTCCTGCATGCGCGCCATGTTCTCCGTGTTCCTAAATGACTGGCGACTGCCCAGATAAAGATAACCTACCGCCGCCACCACGATGAAACCGAGCGTAACGGCAACCATCAACTCCACGAGGCCGAAGCCTCGCTGGCCAATTCCGGAACGATTTACACGGGCGCTCATAACTGGCTCACCACCCTTAATGTTCTCTCGGAATCGTCAGTACTGACTGCTGCTCCGGCTGGGCCGTTTGTAGCGCGTGCATCATTCCACTGGATATCGACAGTCACGGTCCTCGCCTCGCCTGCCACCACCACGGCAACGGACCCATCGCCTTCGGGCAGGGTATTGGCGATCATCGCCTTCCAGTCCGTAATGTCCGTGCCGGCCATTGCGGCATCAGCTGATGCCGCACCCATATTCACAACATACGCCAAGGCATTCGGTCGGTTCGTGCGCATGCGGTCAATCACGTCGTAAGCCAGCCAGGTAGCCTGGGACCGGTAATAAGCGCTGTGATTGTTGCGCAAACTGGACGCCATCAATCCGGCCAAACCGAGCAGGCCGATAGACAGTATCAGCATGGCTACCAGCACTTCGAGAAGCGTAAAGCCTTTTTGACGCATGTTTTTTCCTCAGGGACAGGCTGTAGTCGGGGTAATGTTGGCGCGCCCGGCTGCAACAATTTCAATCTCCCGCCCATTTATACCTGTCACACCAGGGCACAAGGTGAGCGTGGCGGTGCTACCCACTGCCAGATTGGGCATGCCCGTCGGCAAATAGGAGATGAAATCTCCGACATTGGCATCTGCCGCCAGGGTGCTGGTGCCGGTCAGCGCAGGGAAAACCTGAATCGCTTCGTCCGTGCCATCCATCGTGCCTGCCACACCGCCATCGACAAACACCATCCAGCCCTGCGCCCAGCTACCACTCGTTACGCAGGCACTACCCGAACTTTTGCATACGCTCACTCTGGCATTGCGCTTGACGGCTTCGCTGCGCGCAATTTGCAAGGCCGACAGTACATCGTTGCTCTTGGACGACATACGACTGTTCAGCACAAAATCCTGGTAACTCGGGACGGCCACCGACAACAAAATGCCCAACACGGCTATCGTGACCAGCAATTCGATCAGCGTGAACCCGCTGTGCATGCGCTTTGTGTGCAGTTTTTCCATGAATCGAACCGTAGCCACACTCCTGATTGCATGCCAGTCATTACCGACAGACGGCAGATTTGACCGCACGCATGGAATTCCAGCGGGCGTTCCAGGACAAGCTTCAGCATGCTGCGCTTTCAAGCCGTACCCGGCCCAGATCGTTCACGATCACCTTGCGCGCATGCTCCTCCAGACAAATGCGCATCGTATCGTTCGGCAACTTGGATGAACCTTTGCTCCTGCCTGTCGGCAAGTAGCTGACAAACTTGCTGAAGTTGATGGCGGTGATCACAACGTTCTGGTTGCCGCCATAGGCATGAATCACCGTATCGCCCGAATCCACTACGCCTCGATCGCCAGAATCGACGAATACCACCCAGCCCTGCTGCCATTGCCCTGTGCTGGTGCAACTGGGTGCCGGGTTGAGCGCGGAGGCACTTTTGCAAACAGTAACGAGCTGACCCCGCTTGACCGCTTCAGACCGCGCCAGCTGCAAAGCAAAAACCAGTTCATTGGTTACAGCGGCCAACTTGCTGGAATTAACCAGAAATGCATAGCCCGGAATGGCAATCGCCAATAAAATCGCACCCACCGCCATCGTTACAAGCAACTCCACCAGAGTGAACCCACGTCGCAGCATTTATCCCGCCTTCCGATCTACATTTCCTACGGGGAGCATGCCACTCTGCGTGAGGCGTTTCTATACAACTTTAGTTGTAGGTCGAGCTCATGGATGAGCCACACAAAGCTGGCAAGAACACCTCTGTCCTGGTGCTTGGCGCGGGGGTTTCCGGCTTGAGTGCCGCGCTGGCGCTCCTGCAGCGGGGCGATCGCGTGACGCTGCTGGAACGCGGCGAAGCCGGGGCCGAATCATCCTGGGCGGGGGGCGGAATCGTGTCGCCGCTGTTGCCCTGGGATTACGCCGAGCCGCTATCCGGGCTGGCGCTTCGCTCGATGGCTGCTTATGCGGACTGGATCGCGTCTATCGAGGCGCTGTCGGGCGAGCGTGCTGAATACTGGCGCTGCGGGATGCTCGTTCGCGAGGCGGCCGCACCCGAGGCGGCGCTTGCATGGTGTGCGGCGCATGGTCTGGCGGCGCAGCGTGAGCCCTCCCTTCCTTCCGGCATCCGCTTGCCGGACATTGCCCAAGTGCGCAATCCCAGGCTGGTCAACGCGCTGCGTGCGGCGGTGACTCAACTGGGAGGCATCATCCATACCCATAGCCCGGCAATATCCATGACCGCTCAGGCCGGCCGGATGACCACGGTGCAGACTGCACAGGGCGCATTTTCAGCTGACCGGTTCGTCATCGCCACCGGCGCATGGTCGGGCAGTACGCTGCCCGGTTTGCCCGCTGCGCCCAATATCCGGCCGATACGCGGGCAGATGTTGCTGTTCAAGCTTGAGCCCGGGGTACTCGACACGATTTTGTATCACCAGGGCCTGTATCTGATTCCGCGTCGCGATGGCCATGTACTGGTGGGCAGCACGCTGGAAGATGCCGGCTTCGACAAATCAACCGATGAGGCCACGCGGTCACGTCTGCACGCTGCGGCAGCCGAACTCTTGCCGGCGCTGACCGATGTCCAGCCGGTGCAGCATTGGGCGGGGCTGCGACCGGGCTCGCCGGACAACATTCCGATCATCGGCCGGCATCCCGAGTTCGACAATGTCTTCATCAATGCCGGCCATTTCCGCTATGGCGTCACCCTGGCCCCGGCCTCGGCGGAATTGCTGGTGGCCTTGATGAAGGGCAGCTTGCCCGCGCTCGATCCCACCCCCTTTAGCTGGCAGGCGGCCCTTGATCGGCGCTGGGCACTAACCCGATGAATCAAGGCATTGAGCCTGAAACAAGCGAGCCTGAATCAAGCATGATGGCGCCACTCAGCATCTGGATCATCAGCGATGGCAAACCCGGACACCTCAACCAGTCGCTGGGGCTGGCCGAAGCGCTGGCGCGTGCAACGCCCGCGCGGATTCACCGCCTGGCCGCGCTGCCAGCCTGGCGCGCCTGGCCGGGCCTGCTGTTCAAGGTTTTGCCGTACAAGCCCCTGCCTGCCCCTAACCTGATCATTGGCGCGGGGCATGCCACGCATCTGACGCTGCTGGCGGCGCGGCGCGCATGCGGCGGTCGCGCCGTGGTGATGATGAAGCCGAGTCTGCCGCGCCGCTGCTTCGATCTGTGCATCCTGCCACAGCACGATGGCGTCGCTGCGGATGCGCAGACGCTGGTGACCGAAGGCGCGGTGAATCGCATCCGTCCATTCGGACAACGCCACCCCGAACGCGGACTGATCCTGATTGGCGGCGTCTCGTCCCATTTCGAGTGGGACAGCGACGCAATCCAGCTTCAGATCAAAAGCATCCTCGCGCGGACGCCCGGCGTGCACTGGACGCTCACCACTTCGCGGCGCACGCCGGATGATTTCCTGTCGACACTTCCGTCGCACACCAATCTGAATCTCGTTCTGCATAGCGCGACGCCGCCCGACTGGCTGCCCGATCAACTTGCCCACAGCAGCACGGTCTGGGTCACGCCCGACAGCGCATCGATGGTGTTCGAAGCCTTGACCGCTGGCGCCGACGTGGGGGTGTTCGATTTGCCGGTCAACCCGAGGAGCCGCGTCGGCCGGGCCATTTCACACCTCGCCGAGGCGCGCCGCATTACCCGCTTTGCGCACTGGTGCGCCCACGAAACACTCCACCCCAACACGCAACCGCTGGCCGAAGCCGACCGCTGCGCCGCATGGATCCTGCAATGGCTGAACAACAAAAACTAACCGTATTGCAACTACTGCCCGCGCTTGAATCCGGCGGCGTGGAGCGCGGCACGCTCGAAATTGCCCAGGCCTTGGTGGAACGCGGCCACCGCGCGCTGGTGATGTCGGCCGGGGGGCGACAGGTGCCGGCACTGCTTGCGGCTGGTGGCGAGCATTTCGTATGGCCGGTTGGCTGCAAACGCTTTAAGACCCTGTTGCTGGTCAGCAAGCTGCGGCAATTCCTGTTGCAGCATCAGGTCGACATCATCCACGCCCGTTCCCGCGTACCCGCCTGGATTGCCTGGCTCGCCTGGCGCGGCATGAATCCCGCCACGCGCCCGCGCTTCGTCACCACCGTGCATGGCCTGTATGGCGTCAACCGCTACAGCCGCATCATGACGCGCGGCGAACGGGTGATCGCGGTATCAAATACGGTGCGCGATTACGTCCTGCGCGAATACCCCGACACGCTGCCGTGGTGCATCCAGGTCATCCACCGCGGCGTCGATGGCGACGCTTATCCGCATGGCTGGAAACCCGATGCAATCTGGCAGCAGGCATTTTTTGCCCAGTTTCCGCAGGCCGTCGGCAAGCTGCTGCTCACCCTGCCCGGCCGCATCACGCGACTGAAAGGCCACGAAGACCTGATCGAACTGATTTCGCGGCTGAAACGTCGCGGCCTGCCGGTGCATGGCCTGATCGCCGGCGGCGCCTCCGCGTCCAAACAGCGCTATCTGCAAAAACTGCGTTACCGGGTGCGCAGCATGGGGCTGGAAAACGACATCAGCTTCAGCGGTCAGCGCGACGACCTGAAAAACATTCTGGCGATGTCGAATCTGGTGCTGTCCCTGTCCACCCAGCCCGAATCGTTTGGCCGCACCACGCTGGAAGCACTGCGGCTGGGCGTACCGACTGCGGGTTACGAGCACGGCGGCGTGGGTGAGATCTTGCGAACGGTCTATCCGGCCGGGCTGCTGCCGCTCGGGCGCATCGACGAAAGTTTCCAGCGCGTGGCACAACTGCTGCAATCGCCTCCGGCGGTCCCGGCCGGGGATTTTTTCCCGCTCCGCAACATGCTGGATCAAACCCTGGACCTGTACGAACAACTGGCGCGCACGCCGCGCCGCTAAAAACCAGGGCCTGTTAACACTATTTTCGCGCCTGCGTTGCCGCGAGAAAGCGATGGATGCAAGGCGCGTCGTGCCGGCAAGGGCCATTCCTTGCCAAGCGGCGC
>JAGVGD010000032.1 GCA_020057245.1 Thiobacillus sp.
CGTTTGCCCTACGACTTCTTCCACTGTGTAACCCGTGTCCTTGATGAAAGTCTTGTTGATCCGCAGGATGACGCCCTGCGCATCCGTCACCATGATGCCTTCCTGAGACTCGAATGCCGTGGCGGCGACCCGCAAATCCGCCTCCAGGCGTTTACTGTCGGTGATATCTTCGACGATTGACCAGATGTAGCGCTGGCCATCATCTCCGCTGATCAGCATGCCATTGAGCCGCAGCGGGACCAGACTTCCGTCCTTGCGGATGTACTCTTTTTCATAGGGGCCATAGCGGCCGGTACGCTCCAGCAACTCAAGCTGGCGTGTCTCGTCGGCCGCATACTTCCTGGGTGTCAAAGTCCAGTAATCCACCGCTTTCAGTTCATTCGCCGCATAGCCGCATATGTCCTGGAATGCCTGGTTGAATTCGACGTAGCGACCTTCCATGTCGGTCAGCGCAATGCCCAGCGGGGACATCTCATACAGCCCGCGAAGCTTGATTTCACTTGCTCTCAGATCGGCCTCCACCCTGCGTCGCTCAGCCAGCAGTGCGGTAATCAGCAAACCGGTCAGCACGGTCGTCGCCATATAACTCCACAACAGCAACAGGCTGGCCTGCGTGTTGGGCATGATGAAAGGACCATGTCCCGCAGCGGTGCTCCACGCAGCGATCACCGAGAAACACAATCCAGCCAGGGCCGCACCGGTTTTGCCGAAGCGCAAGGCAGCCCAGGCGAAAAGCGGCAGGGTCAGCAAGGCCAGGGGCAAAGAATGACCGCTCATCGCATCGTCGTTGATGAACGCAAACCAGGCCAGCAGACTGGCAATCAGGAGCCAGATGGATAATTCCTTGCCTGCATGTCTGACCCGTTCAATGCTTTTCCAGCTCAGCGTGACCAGGAGCGGTACGGCCAGCAGCACTCCGACCGTGTCGCCCAGCCACCACGACAGCCATGCATTGAAGCCCGCCCCATGCGGTATCAGTCCCGCCCAATAGAGGCACGCGACTCCACATGATGCGGATACCGCCATTCCCGCCATGGCGGCGGAGATGAACAACCCGACATCTTTCTGGCGATCGAATTCGCAATGGAAACCGCCACGCTTGAGCCACCCTGTGGACAGCAGTGGCCCGAGCGTATTGCCCACGGCAATGCTTGCAGCCAGCAACCAGGGCGAGCCTATCGAAAGGTTGACGAGGATCGCGCCGACAAACACTCCTGGCCAGACGCGCCACCCCCAGCGCAGGAGCGCCGCCACTGCGATTCCCGTTGGAAGCCAGACGAGCGTGATATGCGACCCGACGTAGGGAATCTGCAGCCCGAGCCAACCGGTCAGAAAGTAAGCCAAAATCAGCAGCGATATGTGTCGCATATTCAAGGTTTTCAAAGCTTGGCAATTCACCTGTTTTATCGAATCAAAGCGGCCGGGCATTGCGGGCGGGGCATGTGGCGGGAAATCGAATGCGCTTCATGTGACAGGGCAATTCAATGCAGCGAAACACAAGAACTTCGGTGCGCTCCATAAAACAGACGGGGACACAAGCAATCATTGCGCACCCGCATTGAAGCCATCAATGCAGTTCTTGAGGTTTTCAGCGACGTTTTTCGGGTTGGAAATCAGGCACTCACCGTCGTTGGCTCCCGATTGCGGGGTGCTGCCTGTAGCGGCGGATGGTGTCTGGCTGATGGGCTCGGGCGCGGGCACTTTGGCGGCCAGCTTGAGCGGCGCAGCTTGCTTGAGTTTCTTCTGTGCGGCCTGTAGTTCGAGCTGAAGCTGTTGCTTCTCCTGCCCGGACTGCAGCAACAGGCCCGTCATGGTGCCGATGATGGCGAGCAGCACAACACTGAGCGCCGGTATCCATACCCGTTTGCGCGCCAGTACAGCACTCAGGCGCTTAAACCGGCCTGTCGGCGCAGCGTCTTCCTCGGCGGCGGGCTCGGCCAGGTTCGATGCACCCGCCGCTCGGGTGGGACGCGGACTGGCGCGGGGTCCATCTGCCTCCTCTTCCGCAAGTGCCAGCACGGGTTTTCGCTGAAACAGGCGTTTAAGCCGTGCCAGCACGGACGGTTTGGGAGCGGTTGTCACCGCCTCGCCTGCTTCCGGCTCCAGCCGCTTCGAGGCTGAACGCGCCGCTGGGGGCGCGGGTTCAGGCGTGTCAGTCTGTGCGGGTGCCCGCTTGAACCAGCCTTGCAAGGTGCCCTTGATCCGGGCGAACCACCCTGCCTGTGCGACTGCAGGTTCGGCAGCGTCGCCGGCTACTGCCTCGGCATGGCGCGGACTGCGGGGCGCTGCGGGTGCTTGTGCAGGATCGGGTTCAGCCGATGCCATTGGAACTGCCGGCTTGCGCCAGAAGGCCAGCCGGGCAAACCCATGCACAAGTGATTCCATCGTTCGCTTCAAAGCAGACCCCTCGCCGGTGCACAAAAATGGATCGCACCTTTCTGTGTATCGGCGGATACAGGGTCAAGTTAAGCGGCGGGCTTGCGGAACGCGGCAAGCCCATGCGGTTCAACGCACGGCGTCAGCCCAGTTGTTGGGGGTTTCGTACAGACGCACCCGCTCCAGCCGGAGCTGGTTTCCGTAGGTGTCCAGATAGGCCGCATCGAGAATGCGGAAGGCTTCGGCGGCCAGGTTTTCCGCAGTCGGCACGACCGGCAGCACGACGGTCTTGTGGTCTGGCAGCGTGGCCAGAAATTCGACCACGGCGCGGTCGTCCCGATACACCAGAAAGGCATGGTCCCACTGGTTGACCAGCATGCGGTTGGCGATGTTCTTGACGTCTGAAAAGTCCATCACCATGCCCTCTTCGCTCGCCCCTTCGGTGCGGATGATCTCGCCGGACAAGGTGATTTCGATGGCATAGCGATGGCCGTGCAGGTGCCGGCACTGGCTGCCATGATTGGGAATGCGATGACCGGCATCGAATTCCAGTCTGCGGGTAATGAACATGGTTGGGGCCTTGCGATCGATCGGAGTACGCGAAGCAGCTTCGGGCATCCGGCCTCGCAAATGCGGCCATTGTAACAAATTGAGGATATACGCATCTTCAATCAAATAATCCTGGCCGGATCGCCCGCCGGGGTTCACCCACCCCGCCTAAACGCCTACAATGCCGGGTCCTTCTGCAGGCCTCCCGAGCATGTTTACCGGCATCATTCAATCCATCGGCCATATTCACGAATACGACGCACGCGGCGCAGATGCGCGCATGGTGATCCGCGGTGGCGGTCTGGATTTTTCCGACGTCGCTGCAGGCGACAGCATCGCGGTCAACGGCGTGTGCCTGACGGCGGTGGCGCTGACCGCCGACAGCTTCACGGTAGACGTGTCCGCCGAAACCCTGCGCTGCACCGCCGGCTTCCTGCCGGGCGCCGAAGTCAACCTGGAAAAGGCGCTGCGTCTGGCCGACCGGCTCGGCGGCCATCTGGTTTCGGGACACGTCGACGGCGTCGGCACGGTGCACCGCTTTGCCCCGGTGGGCGAATCGCATTCGCTGGAAATCGACGCTCCGTCCGAGCTTGCGCGCTACATCATCCGCAAGGGCTCGATCACCGTGAACGGCGTGTCGCTGACGGTGAATACGGTTGAGGGTGCACGTTTCACCCTCAACCTGATCCCGCACACGCTGCAGATGACCACCCTCAAGCATTTGAAAGCCGGCAGTCAGATCAACCTGGAAGTCGACATGATCGCGCGCTATGTCGAGCGCCTTTCGCTATTTACCCAAACAACGGACAAAGACTGATGAGCCTCGCCTCCACCCTGGAAATCGTCGAAGAACTCAAGGCCGGCCGCATGGTCGTGCTGGTGGACGAGGAAGACCGCGAAAACGAGGGCGATCTGGTGATGGCCGCCGAATTCGCCACGCCGGACGCAATCAACTTCATGGCCAAGTACGGTCGCGGCCTGATCTGCCTGACGCTGACCGACGCGCGCTGCCGCCAGCTCGGCCTCAAGCAGATGGTCTCCGACAACCAGACTCCGCACGGCACGGCGTTCACGGTATCGATCGAAGCGGCTGAAGGCGTGACCACCGGCATTTCGGCGGCCGACCGCGCCGTCACCATCCAGGCCGCGGTCAAACGCGACGCCAAGGCTACCGACATCATCCAGCCCGGCCACATCTTCCCGCTGCGCGCGCAGCCCGGCGGCGTGCTGGTACGCGCCGGACACACCGAAGCCGGCTGCGACCTGGCCGGCCTCGCCGGGCTGGAACCGGCCTCGGTGATCTGCGAAATTCTCAAGGACGACGGCACCATGGCACGCCTGCCCGATCTGGTGCCGTTTGCGCTGGAGCACGGCCTGAAGATCGGCGCCATCGCCGACCTCATCCATTACCGCAACCAGACCGAAAGCCTGGTCGAGCGCGTGGCCGACCGCCTGATCCAGACGGTGTACGGCGCATTCCGCTTGATTGCCTATCGCGACACCAGTGCCCGCGAAACCCACCTCGCACTGGTCAAGGGCGAAATTCACGCCGACCAGGAAACCCTGGTGCGCGTGCACGAGCCCTTGAGCGTGATGGATTTTCTCGACGTCACGGGCGGCGGCCACTCGTGGCCGATCATGGGCGCGATGGAACGCATTGCCGAATCGCAGTCCGGCGTCATCGTATTGCTGCATCGGCCCGAAACGGCCGACGCGCTGCTGCACCGCATCAACCCGGCGCCGGTGGCCGACCGCAAAGTCGACCTGCGCGACTACGGCATCGGCGCGCAAATCCTGCGCGACCTCGGCGTCGGCAAAATGAAACTCTTGGCCAGCCCGCGCAAAATGCCGGCGATGGACGGCTTCGGCCTCGAAGTCACCGGCTACCTCGACAAGGCTTGATACAAAGGACACCACCATGGGAACCAACAGCGGCATTTCCGAACTCGACCCGATCTATCAGGGCGCAGGCCTCAAAATCGGCATCGTCATGAGCCGGTTCAACCAGGACATCTGTGAAGGCCTGCTGTCCGCCTGCGAAATCGAACTGGCCCGGCTCGGCGTCGCGGCCGACGATGTCCTGCTGATCAATGTGCCCGGCGCGCTGGAGCATCCGCTGGTGCTGCAGAAAATGGCACAATCGGGCAAGTTCGATGCGCTGATTGCCATCGGCGCCGTGGTGCGCGGCGACACCTATCACTTCGAAATCGTCTGCAACGAATCCGCGCGCGGCATCCTCGACGTGCAGCTGGAAACCGGCGTGCCGATTGCCAACGTCATTCTCACTGTCGACACCGAAGAGCAGGCGCATGTGCGGATGGCCGAAAAGGGCCGCGATGCTGCGCGCGTGGCCATCGAAATGGCCAACCTGCTGAAGCGGATCTGAGATGGCTGGCTCCCGCAAACTTGCCCGTTCGTTCACCCTGCAAGGCCTGTATGCCTGGCTGGTGGGCGGCGCCGACGTCACCCTGATCGCGGCCAACCTGGCCGAAGACGAACAGTTCAAGCGCGCCGACGAAGCCTATTTCCGCACCCTGCTCTACGGCGTGCTGAAAGAAGAAGACCTGCTCGGCACCCACATCGCCCGTTTCACCGACCGTACCCTCAACGAACTGTCGCCGGTCGAGCGCAGCATCCTGCTGATCGGCGCGTATGAACTGCTGAACTGCCCCGACGTGCCGATGCGCGTCGTCATCAACGAAAGCGTCGAGCTGGCCAAATCCTTCGGCGGCACCGACGGTCACAAATACATCAATGGCGTGCTCGACAAGCTGGCGCAGGAAATGCGCACAGTGGAAGCCGGGCAGGCGCGTCGCGGTAAGCCGTGAGCGGTGAGCCGTAAGTGGAGGGATTGCCGCCCGCATCCTCTCCGTTTACCGCTCCCTGCTTACCGCTCCCCCTCAACATGGAATTCTCCCTCATCGCCAAACACTTCACCCGCGCCACCCCGGGTGCGGTTCTCGGTGTGGGCGACGACTGCGCCCTGCTGGCGCCGACGCCCGGGATGCAGCTGGCAGTGTCGTCCGACATGCTGCTCGAAGGCCGCCACTTCTCGCCGCAAGATAGCCCCGCCGGCATCGGCCACAAGTCGCTGGCGGTGAATCTGTCCGACCTCGCCGCGATGGGCGCCACCCCGCGCTGGGCCACTCTGGCCATCGCCCTGCCGGAAGAAAATGACGCCTGGCTCACCGCCTTTTCCCGTGGTTTTTTTCGCATGGCCGACCAGCACGGCATCGAACTGATCGGCGGCGACACCACGCGCGGCGCGCTGACGATCAGCATCACGGTAATGGGCGAGGTGCCACCCGGGCAGGCGCTGCGGCGCGATGGCGCCCAGGCGGGCGACGACATCTGGGTTTCCGGCGTGCTCGGCTCGGCGGCGATGGCGCTGGCGTATCGCCAGGGGCGGCTGTTCATGGAACAGATCGATGCGGCCAAAGTGCTGCCCGCGCTGTATCTGCCGACGCCGCGCGTGGCGCTCGGCATTGCGCTGCGCGGACTGGCCCACAGCGCCATCGACATCTCGGATGGCCTGCTGGCCGACCTGGGCCATATTCTCGAACGCTCCGGCGTGGGCGCCCGGCTGGCGTTCAGCGCGCTGCCGACCTTGCCGGTCGTGCAAGCCTATTTACACGAAGCCGTGGCGCGCGAGTGCGTGCTGGCGGGGGGTGACGACTACGAACTCTGCTTCACCGCGCCCGCCGGGCGGCGCGATGCCATCCTGGCTGCCGCGGCCAGCGCAAACGTGAGCATCAGCCGCATCGGCCAGATCACGGCCGAGCCCGGTCTCAGCCTGTTGGCGGCCGACGGCCAGCCGCTCCACTACGACAAAACCGGCTATGACCACTTTGCGGCCTGATCTCAAATTCCTCCTCGCGCACCCGGCCCACCTGATCGCCTTCGGCTTCGGCAGCGGGCTCACGCCCAAAGCCCCCGGCACGGTCGGCACCCTGCTCGGCTGGCCGCTGTTCTGGCTGGTTGTCGCCGTTGCGCCGGACCTGCCGAACCAGCTGATCCTGCTGATTGCCGGCTTTCTGCTCGGCATCTGGGCGTGTGGCAAAACCGGCCGCGCGCTCGGCGTCGCCGATCACGGTGGCATGGTGTGGGACGAGATCGTCGCATTTGCGCTGGTGCTACTGTTCACGCCGCCCGGGTGGATGTGGGCGGGCATCGCCTTCCTGCTGTTCCGCTTTTTTGACATCATCAAACCCTGGCCGATCCGGCTGGCCGACCGCCATCTCAAAAATGGCTTCGGCGTCATGTTCGACGACCTCTTGGCAGCGGGCTACGCGCTGGCCCTGATCAAAGGATTGCAATGGCTCGTGTAAGCGACGAAGAACTTCAGCAACTTGCGGGTGAACTGGGCGCGGCGCTGCACGCACGCGGCTGGATGGTGGCCACCGCCGAATCCTGTACCGGCGGCTGGGTCGGCCAGTTGCTCACCGCCATTCCCGGCAGTTCGGCCTGGTTCGAGCGCGGCTTCATTACCTATGCCAATGCAGCCAAGCAGGAAATGCTCGGCGTGCCCGCCGCCACCCTGGACACCTACGGCGCGGTATCCGAAGAAACCGCCAGCGCCATGGCGGCAGGCGCGCTGGCCCACAGCCACGCGCAAGCCTCGCTCGCCATTTCCGGCATCGCCGGACCTGGCGGCGGCACCCCGCAAAAACCGGTGGGGCTGGTGTGCTACGGCTGGGCGCTGGCGGACGGCACGCTCATGTCCTCCACCTGCCGCCTCGACGGCGACCGCGCGGAAATCCGCTCGCGCGCCGCCGCCGCAGCCTTGCGCGGACTGATCGAATTGATCGGCAGCAAGCCCTGATCGGGCGTCAGCTCAGCCCGGAATAGAACGCCCACGCCGCGAACGGCTCGATCTCGTCGCGGTTCAACAGCATCAACTGATAGGCATTCGGATTCATCGCATGGTCTGGCGTGGTGTCGACATTCATGCGCTGCAACACATAACCCAGCAGGGCGCGCCGTACTTCCACCTCGATCACCCCGTCACTCGCCACGCCGTAATCCAGCAACAGACTTTCGCGCTTCAGCACATCGAGGCCGCTGTGCGGCGCAAGCTGCAGGCTGACCGTTTCCGTCCAGTCTTCGTCGTACTGCCCACCGGATTCGGCGGGCGTATCCAGACATTCGGCATGCGTAATGCGCGACAGCACGAAATCGCGGAAGTCGCAGCTTTCTTCGTGATAGGCGCGCACATGCCAGCGGGTGCCGGTATCGACCAGGGTGTGGGGTTCGAGCATGCGTTGCGCCGGACTGTCCTGGCCGGTGCGATCCTCGCGGTCGGACAGCGAACGGTAACGAATCCGCAATTTGCGCCGCCCGCGAATGGCGCGCGTGATCTGCGCCAGGATCTGCTGGCTGGGCAGGCGCACCGGCAAAGGCAATGACGCACTCGCCAGTCCGTAGATCAGTTCCGCCCCGTAGGGCCCGTTCGCGACCACCAGATTGGCGGCGATGATGGGCAAGGCCCGGGCCGGCGCCAGGTCGGCAAACACCGCAGCAAAACTCTCATTCGGCACGAAGCCGAACACGCTGTGCTGGTACACCAGGTTGCCGGGCGCCAGATCGCTATAGAGTTTGAGATCCTTGGTGGCGGCCGCATCCGAAATGCCAAAGGCTTTCGCCACATCGCCGCGCGTCACCACCCCGCCATACCAGGCCATCATTTCGATGTACTGCAAGCGCTGACGCGTCGCCCACTTCACATCCAGCCACATTTTTTCTTTTGAAATCATATCGCTTGCTCCGAACAAGCCTGGGATTCGAGCGATTATAGGCGTGCGCCCGTCAAATAAAACAACATGATTGGTATTTTTTAGTTAGGTGATATTTTTTATTGACATGTAAAAATGTATCGCCTAAAGTCACGCCATCGCAACCCACTCTGGAGAGACACCATGGCCACCCCCGCAATGACCGAAGACAAAATGAAGGCACTTGCCGCCGCCCTCGGGCAAATCGAAAAGCAGTTCGGCAAGGGCTCCGTCATGCGCCTGGGCGACCACGATGTTGCGCGCGACATTCAGGCGGTGTCGACCGGATCGCTGGGCCTCGATATCGCGCTGGGCATTGGCGGCCTGCCGCGCGGCCGGGTGGTCGAAATCTACGGCCCGGAGTCGAGCGGCAAAACGACGCTCACGCTGCAGGTCATTGCCGAAATGCAGAAACTCGGCGGCACCGCAGCTTTCATCGACGCCGAGCACGCGCTTGATCCCTCGTATGCGCAAAAGCTCGGCGTCGACGTCGACAATCTGCTGGTCTCGCAGCCCGACACCGGCGAACAGGCGCTGGAAATCGCCGACATGCTGGTGCGTTCCGGCTCGGTCGACGTCGTGGTGATCGACTCGGTCGCCGCACTCACCCCCAAGGCCGAAATCGAAGGCGAAATGGGCGACTCGCACATGGGCCTGCAAGCCCGCCTGATGAGTCAGGCGCTGCGCAAGCTCACCGCCAACATCAAGCGCACCAACACCCTGGTGATTTTCATCAACCAGATCCGGATGAAAATCGGCGTCATGTTCGGCAGCCCTGAAACCACCACCGGCGGCAACGCGCTGAAGTTCTACGCTTCGGTCCGTCTCGATATCCGCCGCATCGGCGCGATCAAGAAAGGCGACGAGATCATCGGCAACGAAACCAAGGTCAAGGTCGTCAAGAACAAGGTTTCGCCGCCGTTCAAGGAAGCCTTCTTCGACATCCTCTACGGCCAGGGCATCTCGCGCGAAGGCGAAATCATCGAGCTCGGCGTCCTCCACAAGTTCGTCGACAAGTCCGGCGCCTGGTACGCCTACAACGGCGAGAAAATCGGCCAGGGCAAGGACAATGCGCGTGAATACCTGAAAGAGCATCCGGAAATCGCCGCCGAGATCGAAGCCAAAGTGCGCGTGGCCGTGGGTGTCAACAGCCAGGCCATGGCGCCTACCGAAGCCGATGCCTGAACCCGGCGCCGAAGCGCAAGCTAACAAGCTGCGCGAACGCGCGCTGGGCTTGCTGGCGCGGCGCGAACACAGCCGCGCCGAACTCAGCCGCAAGCTGGAACAGGTGGGCTATCCGGCGGAGGACATCCGTCCCCTGCTGGATGCATTCGAAGCCAAGAAGTGGCTGTCTGACCAGCGTTTCGCCGAAAGCTATGTGGCCGACCACCGCGCGCGGGCTGGCAGCGTCAAGCTGGCCTACGACCTGCGCCAGCGCGGGGTGAGCGACGCCATCATCGCCAGCGTGCTGGGTGAAAACCGCGATACCGAACTCGAACGCGCGCGCGGCGTATGGCAAAAGAAATTCGGCGCCGCGCCGGTCGATGCCGCCGAAACCGCCCGCCACATCCGCTTCCTGCACAGCCGGGGCTTCACTCCGGACATCATCCGGCGCGTCATCCGGCAAAGCGACGATGCAATGGGCTAAAACCGCGACGGCACAATGGTTTCAGCCATCTGCCAACGCTATCTTTCGTAAAAATCCGCAGCTAGAATGGCTCATCGCGTCATTCTGACGTTCGTTATTTCTGGAGGTCGCATGAACACGCAATACACCACCCTTGATCGCAGCCAGTCTGCTGCCGTATCGACCAACAAGGTCGTGCGCAACACCTACATGCTGCTATCGATGACACTGGCCTTCGCCGCGCTCACCGCTGGCGTGACCATGTCGCTCAACCTGCCCTCACCCGGCTTCATCATCACCCTGGTCGGCTACTTCGGTCTGCTGTTCCTCACCACCAAGTTCCGCAACAGCGGCGCAGGCCTCGGCTTCGTGTTCGCCCTCACCGGCTTCATGGGCTATACCCTCGGCCCCATACTCAACGCCTACCTGTCGCTGCCCAACGGCACACAGACCGTGATGATGGCGATGGGCGGCACTGCTGCAATCTTCCTCGCCCTGTCGGCCTACGTGATGACCACCCGCAAGGATTTCAGCTTCATGGGCGGCTTTCTTGCCGTCGGCATCCTGGTCGGTTTCCTCGCCAGCATCGGCGCGTTCTTCTTCGAACTACCCGGCCTGTCGCTGGCGGTGTCGGCCATGTTCGTGCTGCTGATGTCCGGCCTGATCCTGTACGAGACCAGCAACATCATCCACGGTGGCGAAACCAACTACATCATGGCGACCGTCACCCTGTTCGTGGCGATCTTCAACCTGTTCACCAGCCTGCTGCAGCTGCTGGGCTTTGCCAACAGCGATTGATCCTGCATGTCCGATGCAAGCAAAACGGCGTCTTCCAGGACGCCGTTTTTCATTGACACCCACAGCCATTTCGACGTGGCTGAATTCGACGCCGACCGCGACGCCGAGTACGCGCGCGCCCAGGCTGCAGGGGTCGTCCTGCAGATCGTGCCCTCGATCACCCGCGACAATTTTGCCGCCGTTGCCGCCACCTGCACGGCCTATCCGGGCTGCCTGCCGGCATGGGGGCTGCACCCGATGTACATCGCGACTCACCGGTCCGAGCACCTGGTCGATCTGCGTGCGCAAATCGCGGCGCACCGTCCGGTGGCCATCGGCGAAATCGGCCTGGATTTTTTCGTGCGCGGACTCGACCCGGCCACGCAAACGCATTACTACGTCGAGCAGCTGAAAATCGCGCGTGATTTCGACTTGCCCGTACTGCTGCACTGCCGCAAGTCAAGCGATGTGTTATTGAAGCACTTGCGCCAGATCAAACTTCCCGGCGGCTTCGCGCACGCCTTCAACGGCAGCGCGCAGCAGGCGGCGGAATTCATCAAGCTCGGATTCAAGCTGGGATTCGGCGGCGCCTTCACCTGGCCGCGCGCCCAACATTTGCGTCGGCTGGCGGCCGAACTGCCGCTCGAGTCCATCGTGCTGGAAACCGACAGCCCCGACATGCCCCCGGTATGGATCGGCCAGGGCCGCAACGCCCCGGGCGAACTGCCGCGCATCGCGGCAGAACTGGCCCTGCTGCGCAGCCTGACGGTCGAAGACATCGCCGCGGCCACCACCCGCAACGCTCGCGACTGTCTCAAGCTGGCTTGAGACAGCTCCACTCGGCGTAGCCGAAGTCCCCCGCCCACTGTCCGTTGCGGAAATCGATCGTCAGCCAGTTCGGCACATAGGGACGCGGGTTGGCGATGGGGAAATCATCGGAAGGCGGCGCTTCGCCGCCACCGGCCACCGTGCAATGGCGCGTCATGATGGGACGAAAACGTATGGCCAGGCGATCGCCCGCCGACGTGGCTTGCGCCATTTCGTCACCAAAATGCACCCGTTTGCGCAACAGGCAGGAAAACAGCAATTCCATTTCAGCGACCAGCGGCCGGTCGCGTTGCGCCAGCGCCCGCTGGGCCGCCGAGCTGAGTTTCACTTCAACTGATTTGTCGTGCAGGGTGATATGCATGGTGCGGCTCCCGAAAAATCCTGGCGACTGAAATGAGCGTCTTCTTGCTGGAAGCCGTACACCGGAAAGGAAAAACTGCTTCATGTCGCGGGATCAGAAATCGCGCTCGACCTTGAAACCATTGATCAGGATATCGGCCGCCACCATGCGTGCGCCGTGGTTGACCGCATCCAGAATGTCGCCATCCGACCAGCCGGCTTCGCGCGCCCCCTGCACATCCAGCGCAGTGACGCTGTTGGAATCGCGGGTTGCCTTCAGCACCAGTCCCAGCAACATTTTTTCATCTGCAGACAGCGGGCTGTTTTTGAAATCAGCCCGCGTTGCGGCCACCTGCTCAGGCGTCCAGCCGGCCATGTTGATCAGCAGGCCCGCGTTCATATCGATGCAATAGGCGCAATGGCCGCCCTGCGACACCAGCATGCGGATGCACGCGGTCATCGGGAAAGACAGCCGCTGGTGCTGCATCATGCTGCTGTAGTACTCCCACTGATGACGGAGCAGAAACGGATTGGCGCTGTACACCTGAATCGCCGTCGGCACATATCCCCATGCCTGATTGATCTGCGCATAAATTTCGGCCACTTCACCCGTCGCGGTTTCGGGCTTCATCGT
The DNA here is from genome assembly GCA_020057245.1 of Thiobacillus sp. Taxonomy (GTDB): domain Bacteria; phylum Pseudomonadota; class Gammaproteobacteria; order Burkholderiales; family Thiobacillaceae; genus Thiobacillus. The sequence continues at coordinate 12,902 of JAGVGD010000032.1, forward strand.
TTGCAAAATACTCATCGGACTCTCCTTTGGGTTTAGATCCAGCGTCGGACACGGCGTTTATATTGCCGGTAAGCCTCGCCAAATTTGGCTTCGAGATGGGCTTCTTCGTGCCGGATCACGCCGAAGCGAAGCATGATCCAGATCAGGGGTGCGAACAGCAGCGGCCACAGCGTGTTCAGCAACAAGGCCACGCCAACCAGAATGAACCAGTCGCCCAGGTAAATGGGATTGCGGCTAAAGCGGAACGGCCCGCCTGTGCAGAGCGCGGATGCGCCTGCGTAGGGATTGACCGTGGTGTGATGGCGGTAGAAGGTCCACAGCGTCCAGCTGAACAACATCAGGCCGACGGCCAGCCACAGCCAGCCCAGCGGGCGCGAGGCGGCGCCGCCATCGAAGGCCAGCGGCAGCACATGGCGATCCAGCCACCATCCACCCAACAGGGCGGCCGCATAGGGCGCGGGCGGCAGAATCAGCGTGCGCGGGCGTTGCAGTTCACTTTTCAAGGCCATGCCCTCCTGTTGTGACACTCATGATTTCAGGGTATCCAGATAGCGGCTCAGCTGCCCGAGACAGCCTCGATACGCCGCGACCGACTGCGTGTTCTTGCTCATCCCGATGCAGCCCTCGAGCGCGGACACAATAAAGAATGCGGTATCGGCCGGCTTGATCGCTGCATTCACTTCACCCGACTTGAGACCGCGCTTCAGCGCGGCCGTCACCACCCCCACCCAAGCCTCGAACAGGCCGTTCAACTGCAGCCGAAAGGCTTCATCCACCGGGCTCATTTCCTGCATCAGATTATTGAGCGGGCACCCCAGCGTCACCACCCAGGGGTCGGGTTCGCGCGCCTTGGCCTTGAGCAACGCTTGCATCGCGGCCAGCGGCTGCAGGGTATCGGCCAGCGGCGCAAACATCATCGCTGCCAGTTGCGGCCGGATCACCTCCTCGATGACCGCCAGTCCCAGCGCTTTCTTGTCCGGAAAGTGATGGTACAGCGCACCTTTGGTCAGGCCTGTGTCGGCGAGGATCTGCGTCAGCGACGCCGCCTGAAACCCGTTGCGATGGATTTCCGCAAAAGCTGCTTCCAGCAACTTTTGTCGGGTCAGGTCGGGGGTTTTGATGGATGCGTTCATGAAGCAATCATACATACCGGTTGGTATGTGTCAAGGCAAAAGAAGTCCACGCGGATCAGCACGGCGATGCGTCGAGCTTCTGGCATACACCCGCCGCAGCCTCCCCTTGGGTCAGAGTGTCCAGGACCTGGCCCAGTGCGGTCGGGTAGGTCCAGTTGGTGGACTCGATCGACTCGAAGGGCGGCACCCCTACCAGCAGGTTCTGCACCGCCACGGCACAGAACAGCGGCGCCGTGAAGCCGTTGGCCTGGATGCGCTGCTCAATCTGGGCGAACGCATCAGGCTGCAGGCGAAACCGGTAAAGGCGGATGTTGGGGCCATCGACCGTCTGATAGCGCGCGTAATCCGCTAGACTCGGGCCGGACCAGTCCTTGTCTTCACTGCGCACGCCCACGTAACTGCCCGCCGGATCGAGCAGCCGCTTGCCGGCAAACAGGCCGGCATGGTTACCGCCCAAGGCATTGTCGTTGATCACCACCACCACTTCGTCGGCAGCCGGTTCGCTCAGGCTGACCGCCACCCTGCGTGGCGATTCGGTATTCCAGTTGGGGACTTCGGCAGCCTGCAGCGGCGCAGCCACCAGCAGACCCAGCATCAGGACGACAGACTTCATGCGGAAATACGACGGCAAAACAAAAAATATCAGGAACGGTCAGCGCAAATCGGACTGCGACACCGCACGCAGGAACTCGTTGCGCTGCTGGTCGCTGCTGCGGAAGCAGCCGGTGAACGCCTGCGTCACCACCCGCTCGTCGCCGCGCCGGTCCTCGCCCAGCAGCAGGCATAGCTGTTCGGCCTCGATGATGCACGCGGCGCCCTGCGCCTGGCCGTGCGTCACCAAGGCTTCGGCGATGTCGCGCGTCATCCATTCCTGGTAGGTGAAGCGATGGCCGATCGCATCGACCATGCGCGCGATGCGACCGAAGCCATGCAAACGGCCGCCCGGGATATAGGCCACGTGCGCGACCCCGCGAAATGGCACCAGATGGTGCGGACAGACGCCATGCACGGCGATGCCGCGCACCACGACCATATCGTCACGCGTGTCGGCGAAGCCATCGCCCAGCGCATCGGCCGGATGCATGGCATAGCCGCCGAGCAGGCGCTTTTGCCACAACTCGCGCACGCGCTGGGCGGTACGCCCGGTATGCACCGAATCAGGCGCCACGCCGCAGGCGACCAGCATGTCGTTGACCGCACGCTCGAATGCCGCCGGATTGAACTGCCCGACCTGAGGAATGCCGAGGCTGCCCGATGAATGCGGGGTATGGCCGTCGTGGTCGCAAGCGTCAGTCATTGTTCAAGGTCGATTTGAGGAATTCGAGCGTGCGCGTCCACGAATCGGTGTCGGCGGCGTTGTCGTATTTCAGCGGCAGGCCGAACTGCGCCGCGTAGCTGTCGGCTTCGCGGTTGGTGAAGGTGTGCTTCACCCCCGGGTAGGCCACGAACATGTAGTCGGCCTTGGCAGTGTCCATTTCGAGCTTGAACGCTTCGACCTGCTCCGGCGGCACCACCGGGTCGGCTTCGCCGTGAAATACGCGCAGCTTCGTCTTGATGCCGCCGGGCTTGACCGCAACATCGGTGGCCAGCACACCGTGATAGCTGACGGCCGATTTCAGCGGCTCGCCTGCGCGCGCCATGTTGAGCACCACGCCGCCACCGAAGCAGTAGCCCAGCGCGGCCAGTTCGCCCTTCTTCACGTTGGGCTGCTTGCCGAGAAACTGCTCGGCCGCCTGAAAGCGGCCCAGCGCCAGCGGCGGATTCTTGTTTACGCTGCCGGCCAGCTTGCCGGCGTCCGCCGGGTTGTCGGCGGTCTGGCCGTTGCCGTACATGTCGACCACCAGCGCGACATAGCCTTCGCTGGCCAGCATGCGTGCCCGTTTCCGCGCGTAATCGTTGACGCCCCACCATTCGGGCACCACCAGCACCCCGGCGCGCTTGCCCTTGATGGCATCGTCGTAGGCCAGAAAGCCGCGCATCACGGTATCGCCCGCCGAATAGCTGACGTCCTTGCCGATCACGGCGGCCTGGGCGGATGAGGTGAACAACAACAGCGTCAGGGCAAGAGTGGGTTTCATGGTCGTCTCCAGAGAATGATCCAAAAGCATACCGCGCCCGCATCCGCAATAACAACCGGCACGGCGTTAAACTCGCAGCCTTGTTGCACACCCCCACCCACCATGACCGAATCCATCCGCCTTGCCAAACGTGTCGCCGAACTGCGCGCCTGCTCGCGCCGCGAAGCCGAACAGCTCATCACCGGCGGCTGGGTGCGGGTCGAGGGCGTCGTGGTCGAAGAACCGCAGGCGCGCGTCGCGGCGGAACGCATCGACATCGACCCCGCCGCCAACATCATGCAGGCCGAATCCGTCACCCTGCTGCTGCACAAGCCGCCCGGCCATCACGCCATAGAGGGCGACCCGGCGGCGGCGCAGCTGCTCGATGCGGCCCACCACTGGACGGAAGACATCTCGGGGATCGCACGGCTGAAACGACATTTCACCCAGCTCACGCCCTGCGTCCCGCTCGAAACCGACGCCAGCGGCCTGGTCGTCTTCAGCCAGGACTGGCATGTCTCGCGCAAGCTCAGCGAAGACGCCGCCCTGATCGAACACGAACTGATCGTCGAAGTGAGCGGCGAGGTGCTGCCGAACACGCTGAAAAAATTGAACCAGGGCATCCGCTACAACGGCCGCACCCCGCCGACGATCAAAGTCAGCTGGCAGAACGAAACCCGCCTGCGCGTGGCGCTCAAGGGCGCACAAGTCGGGCAGATCGCCCATCTGTGCGAAGCCGTCGGTTTGCAGGTGGTATCGATGAAGCGTATCCGCCTCGGCGGGGTGTCGCTGGGCAAGGTACCGTCCGGGCAATGGCGCTATCTGCGTCCGGACGAGCGGTTTTAAACGGCCTGCTCAAACCGCAACCAGCATCTGTACCTGGCAACCGGTTAAGTCACACAACTGATCGCGGATCAACCTTCATCCAGGGCCGAGATGGCCGGGCAGTCCGCCAGCTCGACTTCGGCCAGCATCAGCGCCTGCGCCAGCCTCACGCCGCTTTCCCAGGCGCGCTCGACGCCGGCGCCGGCAATGCCGTCGCCGATCAGGGCCACGCGGTTTTCACGGTCGCCCAGCCAGAAACCGCCGATCGTGGATTCCGGCTTGGCATGACGCCACAAATGCGACGCTTCGACTTCGACCGGCCACGGCAGGCCCAGCAAGCCCATCACTGCCGAAGCAGCGCGGGTGCTGGCCTCCATCTCCGAAGCTTCCAGATAGGTTTCGGCGAATTCATGGCTGCTGTGCACCGCCCACAGGCCTTCGCCGCCGGCCGTTTGCCGTACCGCCAGATCGATCAGGTGGTCGTCGAAACGGATAATGTCAGCGTCAGGCCCGCCCTCCCAGCGCATCAGGAACGACCAGATCGGGCGATAACGCACTTCGCCCAAGCGTTCGTTCAGACGAGGCAAGGCGTCGAGCAGGGGAATCGCCTGCGGCACCGGCACGCTACAGACGACGCAGTCGTAATCGCCCATGACCTGGCCGTTTTCCAGAATGATCGTGCGCGGACGAATCGCGCTAACACGTGACTCGGCATACAAATGCGCCGTGCCCAGCAATTTGCGCACGATCTGGGACGGCTCGATCAGCGGAAGGTAATGGTTTTGCAATTGCGCGCGCGCCCAGCCCTTGTTGGCGCGGCCATGCAGCACCTCGCCACGCACCGGTGCGAGCCAGCCCTGACGCGCCCAGTCGCGCAGCTGGCTGCGGAACGGATCGCGCTTGGCCGAAATGAACGGCGTGCCCAGCGTGGCCCAGCCCGGCTCCAGGCGACGGGTCGACAGGCGTCCACCCGCCCCGCGTGCCTTGTCGAATATATCCACTTCCCAGCCTGCTGCTGCGAGCGTGCCCGCGCAACTGGCTCCGGCTATTCCTGCGCCAACAATGCCTGCTCTGAGAGGTGCCATGCTTGATTGATCCTTTGATAGGGCCGCGCGGGCCTGCGATAAACGAATTGAATTGAACTCTATCAGCAAATACTTAATTGCCAAGCCGCCAAAAACGACTGGCTTAATCAGCTGCTCAATTTAACCCGGATAATCCATTAGGACGCGCGATGATGGCGAGACGGTTTGCGAGGCAGTTTTGTTGCTTCGGAGAAGCCCATGGTTGTTCCATGGGCACCGAGCAAGCGGCAAAAATGACCGTAAAGCGGCCGCTAGCGCGCGCGTAGGCGCTAAGCGCCGCCTGATGGAATATCCGGGTTTAAGCACTTCTGCATGGCGACATGCGGAATACCCGCCTCTTCATAAGGGTTGCCCACTGCCGTGAATCCGGCCGCAGCATAGAAACCGGCCGCATGGGTTTGCGCGCTGAGCAGAGCGCAAGCGTGGCCCTGCGACTGTGCCAGACGCAGGGCCGCTACCAGCAAGGCTTGTCCAACCCCGTGCCCGCGCCATTCCGGCAGCACGGCCATGCGGCCGATATGGCCGTCGGGCAGCAGACGCGCGCAGCCGATCGCAGTGCCGTCCGCCAGCGTGGCCAGCAGATGCAGCGCGCCGGCATCGTCGGCATCCCATTCCAGCGACTCGGGCACGCCCTGCTCGTCGATGAACACCCTGCGCCGGATAGACCCCAAACGCACGGCATCGCGCGCCCAGTCGGTTTCGTGGATGACGAAGCGACTCATGCGCCCTGCTCGACCAGTGCAAAGCGCCGCGCCGCGCGATGGCCGCGTGCCGCCTGCACGCCACGCAGCGCCCACAGGCCGGCGACGAAATAGCTGCCGGTGATCAGCAGCGCCTGGCGATGGTCGCCTGCGGTAATCCAGCTGGCCGCACCGTAAGTCAGCGGGCCGAGGATCGACGCGAGCTTGACCGCCAGCCCCCACAAACCGAAAAACTCGGCCTGCTGCGCCGGCGGCGCCAGCAATCCCACCATCGCCCGCCCGGCCGACTGCGAGGCGCCCATGCATAGGCCGGCCAGATTGGCCGACACCCAGAACATGCGTTCGTCCGGCGCCATCCAGGCCAGCAGCACCATCACGATCCAGCCCGCCAGCGTCAGCGCAATCGCCCGCACATGGCCGATTTTGTCCTGCACGTGGCCGAACACGAAAGCGCCGAGCGCCGCCGTGATATTGACCAGCAACACCAGCAGGATGGTCTGCTGGGTGGTGAAATGGAACACCTGGCTGGCGTAGATCGCCGCCAGTGTGATCACTGCCTGAATGCCCGCCTGATACAGCACAGTGCAAAGAAGAAAGCGTTTGAGATCGGGCAGCTGTCGCAGATGGCCCAGCGTGTGCCGCACCTGCGCCCAGGCGCTGCGCGCCGTCTGTGCCGCTTGCGGCGTGGCGCGCTCGCGCAGCATCAATAGCGTCGGCAAGCTCGCCAGCATGAAAATCGCCGCCGTGATCAGCATGGCGACCGGAACGAACTCGGCCGCGCCCTGCCCTGCGGCCTGCGTATGGGTGATGTAAGCGAGGCTCGCACCCAGCGACACCAGCCCGCCGACATAGCCCAGCGACCAGCCCCAGCCCGACACCCGCCCCAGCGCGCGCGGCCGCGCCAGCTCGGGCAAAAACGCCGCGATCAGGTTTTCGCCGGTGCCGAAAAAGTAATTGGAAATCACCAGCGCCCCAATCGCCAGCACCAGTGCGCCGGGCGCGGCAAAATACAGCAAGGCCGTGAAGCCGACGCAGCCCAGCGTCGTCAGCCACAGCAGCTTTTTCTTGCTGCCGTGGGCGTCGGCGTGGGCGCCGATCAGCGGCGCGGTAAACATCACCAGCGCGTAGGAAAAGGAAAGTGCCAGCGTCCAGGCAAACGTCGCCCACGCCGCATCACCCGCTACCGCCGATACGAAATAAGCGCTGAACACGGCCGTGATCACCACGGTCGTATAGCCTGAATTGGCGAAGTCGAACATCGCCCACGCCCACACTTCCCGGCGGCGCACCCCGGGCTGCAGCAAGTGATTCATTTGCACATGACACCCATGTTTGATCCTGTCATCCGGTTACCGCGGCTCCGAACTTCTTCGGGCTGCTGCGGATGCAGCTTTACACACAGCAAGCCGCGCTTACAAGCTCCTGCCGCTGCGGATCACGCCCACCGCGATGCCCTCGATCACCAGTTCCTGACGCGTGAGGTCGACCACGATGGGCTCGAAGTCGGGGTTTTCCGGCAGCAGCCGCACGGTGTGGCCACGCTGCTGAAAGCGCTTGACCGTGACCTCGTCGCCAATGCGCGCCACCACCACCTGCCCCGCTTTGGCCTCGGCGTGCTTGTGCACCGCGAGCAAGTCGCCGTCCAAAATGCCAGCGTCCTTCATGCTCATGCCGTGCACCTTGAGCAGATAGTCCGCGCGTGGCGAAAACATTGCAGGGTCGAACTGGTAATGTCGCTCGATGTTTTCCTGCGCCAGAATCGGACTGCCCGCCGCCACCCGGCCCACCAGCGGCACCCCGCCGTCGCCCTTGAGGCGGATGCCGCGCGAGGTGCCCGGCACCAGATCCAGTACGCCCTTTTTCGCCAGTACCTTGAGATGCGCCTCGGCTGCGTTCGGCGAGCTGAAGCCGAAGTGCTGCGCGATCTCCACGCGCGTCGGCGGCAGGCCGGTGGTTTCGATCCATTCTTTGATCAGGTTCAGGATTTCTTCCTGACGGGCGGTGAGTTCTTTCATGGGGCTTCCTTAAAATACTGTATGCATGTACAGTTGTATGTGTATACAGTATAAATACCGAATGACTAAAACGCCAGGCGCGATCTGCCAGCGCCAGGCAACAGGAGAACCCGCATGATGAAACTCGGAAAAATCAGCCCCCTCGCCTTCAGCCGCATGAAGCAGCGCGGGATTTCCATCGACGCTCTCACCCATCTGCTCACCCACGGCCAGGTCGAAAAGCAGTTCGACGGCGCGCAGGTGGTGTACCTGGACAGCCCCATCCCCAGCCCGACCTGGGGCGGACGCCCGAAGCCCCGGCTGTATGCCGTGGTGGATGCGGCAGGCGATGTGCTGACCGTCGAAAACCGGGTGCGCTTACGTGCTTGAGCAGCGCGCCGAATAAAGCGAGACATGGCCAATCCGCCGGCACGGTGCTATATTCTGGCCAGACTAGCCAGAATAATCAGGGGTGCATCATGCGCAGCGAATGGCAATTGCAGGAAGCGAAAAACAATCTGAGTCAACTCATCAAGGACGCTGCCAACGGCGACGCCCAAGTCGTCACCGTGCACGGCAAGCCGACGGCAGTCGTGGTGTCCGCAGACGCCTACGCAAAACTCACCCGTCCACGCCAGGGCAAGCTTTCCGCCGCGCTGCTGCAACCCGAGCTCGCGGGCGAGGGCCTGGATTTCACCCGTAGCCCGGATACCGGCCGCCACGTCGAGTTATGAGCTGGCTGCTGGACACCTGCGTCCTCTCCGAATACCTCAAGAAATCGCCGGCGCCGCAGGTCATCTCCTGGCTGGACGAGCAGGACGAAAGCAGTCTCCACCTCAGCGTCATCACCCTGGGCGAGATCGAGAAGGGCATCCTCAAGCTGCGTGCCACCGATGCCCACCGCAGCCAGAAGCTGACTGCATGGTTCGGCAAGGTAGAACAGCGCTTCGCTGGCCGCATCCTGTCCCTCGACGCCGCCGCCCTGCATGGCTGGGCGCAACTCGCCGCCCAGTCCGAACTCGCCGGGCGCCCCCTGCCGGTGATGGATGGCTTGATCATGGCCACGGCTCAGTGCCACGGCCTCACCGTGGTCACACGTAATGTGCAGGACTTCGGCCCGCTCCCGCAGGTGCTCAATCCCTGGAGCCTGTAAGCCGCGCATCGACACTCCCCCCGCTTGTCGATCCCCCCATCCTGTCCACCCGGATTTGATGCGCAGGCAGGTACTATTACGCCTCTGCCCCGCAGCGGGCCCACGCCCGCGCCGCCCCTGTGCCGATGAACCGACTGCCCCAGCAACACCGATCCCGCCCCACGTCGTCCCCCGACTTTGTCCCCGCCAGCCCGTGCCTGCAGGATTGCATCGCACGCTATGCCACCGCGATTCCCGGCCTGGCCGAACTCGGCAAACACCTGGCCGCCCCGCGCGACGCTGACGCGCTGATCGAGCTCTACGAACAAGCCTACCCCCTGCTGGAACAGGCGATGTGGTCCGACGGGGCGGATTTCCACCCGCTGCTGGCCAGCTACCAGTCGCTGTTCCGCGAACAGGACGCCCTGATCCGGCAGCGCTGCCAGAATGCACATGCCGGCGACGATCGCCATCACTTCATCCTCAGCATCCCGGTGGCAGACCGCCCGCCGCACCTCAAGGCCTGTCTCGAAAGCATCTACCAGGTCTGCACGCTGTTCGACTACGGCGGCCATACATCCGGCGTGTGGGAGAAAATCCAGGTCATCGTCAGCGAAGACAGCCGCGACGAAAACAACATCCGCCGGCATATCGAGCTGATTGAGGAATACCAACAAAAAGGCCTGCAGGTCGTCTACTTTGGCCTCGCCGAGCAATACGACCTGCTGCACGCCCTGCCGCCGGGCACGCGCGAACGGCTGGGCACGCTGCTCACCACCCAGCCGCGCGACCGCTTCAACCTCAAGGGCCAGGCCGCCAACCGCAACCTCAGTTACCTCAAGTTCCTACAGCTCACCGAAGACAGGCACAACACGCTGTATTACCTGATCGACAGCGACCAGTCGCTGTGCGTCAACCGGCAGACCCCTTCCGGCGAAGAAACCGTCTACGCGCTGAATTACTTCCACGCCATCGACCGCATCTTCCGCAGCACCGACACCCTCATGCTCACCGGCAAGCTGGTGGGCGACCCGCCCGTCTCGCCGGCGGTAATGGCGGCCAACTTTCTCGACGATGTCAGCGCCTTTTTCACCCGCCTGGCCACCCTGCGCGCCGGGCAGGCCTGCCAGTTTCACGACCTGCCCGCACAGCAAGCGGGCGATGCCGCCTATCACGACATGGCCGGGCTGTTTGGCTTTGCCCCCCAGCCGGCCACGTTTCCCTACTTGTGCCAGCTCACCGGCGCGCACGACCATGTCGCCTGTCTGGCGGATTTTGCCCGGCGGCTCAACGCCTTCTTCTTTGGCGAACACCTCACCCGCAAAACCTGGTTTGGCTATGGCCAGGGCCTAAGCCAGCTCGCCTCCGCGCGCACCGTGTATCCCGGCAACTACATCGTCAACTACGCCGGCCTCAAATACATCATCCCCTTTGGCCACCTGCGCCTGCGCATGTCCGGCCCCACCGCCGGGCGGCTCATCGCGGCCGAAATCGGGCCCCGCTTTGCCTCATTCAACATGCCCAACCTGCACCGGCGCACCACCGGGGCAGGGTTAGCCGACGACTTCCGCCCCGGCGTCGACATGGACGAAGCCCGCGTGGATGTGTCCAACGAATTCGAGCGCCAGTTCTTTGGCGACCTGATGCTGTTTTCCACCGAAGCGCTGGTCAAACGGGCCGACGTAACGCAGCCGTTCGCGCAGGACGCGATCGAAACCGTCGTCAATGAGAAAGAAGCCGAACTGCTCGCCCTGTACCAGCACAAGCACGACGCCATCATCGACAAAAACCGGCAGCTGAACGCACTCGTCTTCAACGCCGGCCACTGGTGGCTGCAGGCAAGCGCGCCGGTGCACGGTCTCGCCCAGGCGCTGCGCCAGGTGCGCGCCTTCATCGACAACATCGACCGCAATTTTGGCGAGCACGCTCCCGCCTGGCGCCAGATCCAGTCCGCCGGGCATCGCGCAGAACGCCGCCGGCAGATCGTCGAGGCCTTGATGAACTACCGCGCCGAACGCGACGCCTGGGACAGCCTCTTCTAAAGCGTCGCCGAATCCGCCGCCCGCGCGATGATCCGCGCCCGACATTCCCGGTAGGCCGCCTGCGCCAGGCTCAGCGCCTCCTGCGGAATCACGACATGCGAATAATCGGTTTGGGTCCGATCGATGCTTCCGCTCCGCACCCGCGCCGACGTATCCCCCCGGCGCGGCTTACCCGTCTGGCTGAACACCTCATACCGCTCGCTCAAGGGCGAATCCAGCGCCAGCCAGCCCGTCAGCCCGAGCAGTAGTTTCTCCGGCGCGCGTTGCAGCAATTCCGCATCGAAATAGAAATAAGGCCAATCGCTCGTCTGGCAGAAGTCGTCCAGCGCCTGCACCCGTTCAACGTAGTACTTTGCCGCCTGCTCCGGCGAGGCATACAGATCCGGATCGGGCTTCTGCGCAAACAGATGCACGATGCTCCGGATCGTGTGTTCCGGCTCCGCCAGCGCAACCAGCAGCTTGATATCGGCAGCCCCCAGCTGATCAGGCTTCATCACATAGTCGTTGTGCAGCAGCTTGTCGAACAGGTAGCGGCTCCCCGGCTTTGGCACCTCGTCCTGCCGAAACGCCTCCAGCTGCCTGTCCAGCGCAGCGGCGTTCTCATAGCTGAGATGCATTTCGTAATAGCCATTGATCTGCGGATGCGAGCCGAGAATATGCCCCGCCAGACTGGTGTAGGCGCGCATGTGGCTCAGCAGGAAGATTCGGGCGTAGTGATCAGGCGAAGTAATCATGATTTCAATTCGTGGTCGGCCGTCAGCATTCTCATTTCAAGAATTGGGAATAGCCGAGAACCCCCATCTATTTACCATTCGCAAATGGCAAATACAGCCCCCGGTATCAAGACGCAAGCGCCCCGTCAAAACGACAAACCCGGCATCAAGCCGGGTTTGTCGTTGCAGCAAGGCGTAGTCAAGCTGCTTTTCTGTCGGATGCTGGTGTCGTATTCCGCTTGCTTGCGTCGAGCACTTCAACGCCGGCCACTTTACCGTTCTCGTCAAAGTCCAGAATAATTCCAGGCTGCACTTCCTCTGACTCAATGATTTTCGCTTCGTTGAGCCGAATGTACAGTGCATCCACTTGGAGATCGTAATCGAATCTCATCGTTTGCCTCCTGCGGTTCGGTCGAAATAAGCGTGGCATGTTTGCTCAGCGTAAATTCCATCGTCGGCAGTCTACATCGTCATGGAACGGTCACGCCAACCCATTTGACCTGTTGGTTTTAATGAAACAGCGCGAACTCAGCCATGGCCGTTTTCAGCGCGATCGCGGTGCCGGCCCACCCACTCTATCGCCGCAGCGATCAGCAGGATCGCAAGGAACAACAGGTAGGGTGCGTACTGGTTGACGGCCGACGCCCAGATATTGAGCTCGTTCAACAACAGCGCCCACACGCCAATCGCGAAATAGGTCGACACCAGCACCACCGCCAGATTCACCCAGGGGCGCAAGCCGATCAGAAACCCGATGATCGCCCCCACGACCGGGCCCGTCATCCAGAACGGCGCAAACACGAAAACAAACAGGCCGGCGATACCGAACTTGCGCACCACGCCTCCGCCGGACTGCGCCGCGTGGTGGATGCGCGTGATGAAAGGCTCCAGCGTGCGCAGCCTGATCAGATGCCGCGTGCTCTGCACGAACAGCGGGTAGATCACCAGCACCTGGATGGTCTCGATCAGGATGTTGAGGGGCACCACCTGGGCATGACCGAAACCGCTTGCATAGCCGAACGACATCCCCGCTTCGCGGCCGATGATCAGGTTCAGCCCCGTCATGATCGCGTAGGGAAGAATGCGGTCCGGATACAGGTGCCACCCGATCCCGAACGCCAGCAGCATCAGCCCGGTGAGCGCCAGGCCGACGCCCAGCATCCGGCCTTCGGGGCTGGCGAAAAGGGTTTCATGCATTCCTGGCCCCTGGGTCACCTGGAAAGGATTTTCGGAGCTTCCTCATGGCTTCGGCGGTTTGAGTTTCTTCGGTCTTGGCTGTTTTTGAATCTGCTTCGCCGCCTTCTCAAAATCCGCGTCCACCGCACGCGGCGCGGAATCCAGCAGGACACGATAGCGCCCATATTCCAGCTCGGCCTTCGCCCTGGCGTTTTCGGCGGAAATTTTTCCCGCATGGTCCAGCAGTTCGCGCCCTGATATTTTCAGGAACTCATCCAGCTTCGTGATCCAGTCCCGCATCGACATCGGCTTGCGTTCCAGCGCCTGAAGCTCTGCGTATTCGATGTAGAGGTTCACGATGCGGTTCAGAACCTGGAGCTCGTCTTCCGTCAGATAATTCTTGGCAACCGCCACGTCCTCTTTCCGCACGATGCCGCCGGGGCGCGTGGTCTGCAATCCCATTAATGGTTTTTGCGCATCGGCCCGCTCATGGATGATCTCAGCCGCGGTGTGGCCATGAGTCGCCCAGTGCATTTTGTTCTGTACCGTAGCGAAGAACTGCTGCGCCATCTCTGTATCCGCCGCGTAGTCCACACTCGTCGCGTAAATATCCAGCACCTTCTGATAGAACCGCCGCTCCGACGAGCGGATGTCCCGGATGCGTTCCAGCAGCTCGTCGAAGTAATCCTTCTGCCCCGGACCCGGCGGATTCTTCAGCCGCTCGTCGTCCATGGTGAAACCCTTCACCAGATACTCGCCCAAGCGCGCCGTCGCCCACTGGCGGAACTGCGTACCGCGATGGCTGCGGACCCGGTAACCCACGGCAAGAACGGCTTCCAGCCTGTAATGCCGCAGCTTGCGGGTAACCTCGCGGCTGCCTTCCTGGCGAACTTGTAAGTAATCCTTACAAGTTGCGGATGCCTGCAACTCCCCTTCGCTGAAGATGGCTTTCAGATGAAGGGTGACGTTCTGCGGCGTAGTCTGGAAAAGCTCGGCTATCTGCGCCTGCGTCAGCCACAGCGTTTCATTCTCGAACCGGCACTGAATGCGGGTACGTCCATCCTCGGTCTGATAGAGCAGGAATTCGGATTGCGGCAAAGGCTCAACCGTCACGCCATCATTTCCAGATAAGCGTGCATCGCATCAACGCGTGAAGCGCCATCCCTCACAATCAATGGGAAACCCCTTGCCGCCTGTACACCCATGCCGATCACAAAACCCTTCATGCACCCGCATCCTCAGCGGCTACTTCCGGCCCCATATCGGCCAATATCTCCCGAAACTGCTCCAGCGCCGCCTCCAAATCCTCCACAATCTCCGCCGCAATCACTTCCGGCGCGGGCAGGTTGTCGGAATCCGACAGCGACTCATCCCTCAACCAGAAGATGTCCAGGCTGGCCTTGTCGCGGTTTACCAGCTCTTCGTAGCCATACTCACGCCAGCGGCCGTCGGGGTTGTCTGCCGACCACGTCGCCTTCCGGTCGTGCCTGTTCTCCGGGTGGTAGCACTGCACGAACTCGTCCAAGTCTTCCCGCTTCAGCGTGCTGGTCTTGAGCGTGAAGTGCATGTTGGTGCGCAGGTCGTAAATCCACAGCTTGCGGGTCCACGAGGTTTCGGCGGCGGGCTTCTTGTCGAAGAACAGCACGTTCGCCTTCACGCCCTGGGCGTAGAACAGGCCGGTGGGCAGGCGCAGCAGGGTGTGGACGTCGCAGTCGTGCAGCAGCTTGCGGCGGATGGTCTCGCCTGCCCCGCCTTCGAACAGCACGTTGTCCGGCAACACCAGGGCGGCGCGGCCGTTCTGCTTCAACAGCGTCTTCACGTGCTGGACGAAGTTGAGCTGCTTGTTCGAGGTGGTGGCCCAGAAGTCGTCGCGCTC
>JAGVGD010000033.1 GCA_020057245.1 Thiobacillus sp.
TGACGGTGGCTTGGGAAGACCGCCGCGCCCGCCACACGGTGCCGCTGGCCAGCCGGGGCGATGCCGGGCTGGTCTTTGCCAAGCCGCTGCGCGTCACCGACCAGGCCAGCGGCAGCATGAATGGACTGGGCGCGGGCCTGGGGGCGATGCGGCCCACCCTGGCGGCCTGGAAACAAGGCACGGTCGCCGTGTGGCTCGACAAGCGCGATTTCCTCTCGGGCTACGACGTCTATGCGGCTTTCGATACCGGCAGCGGGCCCTTCAGCCCCAACCTGCGCGTGCAGGACAGTTTTGGCGACAGCCTCGCCCAGTGGCATGCCAGCGTCGTTGCCGACGGCACGCGGCTGACTGCGGTGTGGGACGACGCGCGTGACGGCACGCCTGACGTCTGGCTGGCGAATTGGGAGGGGAGCGGTTTCAGCGACAACGTTGCGGTGCCGGCCGCTTCGGGACCGGGCGATCAGAGCGACCCGGTGGCCGCGCTGGATGAGCACGGCGGGCTGCATCTGGTGTGGCTGGACCGCCGCGCCGACGGGACGCGCGTGCGCTACGCCCGCGCGCAATGGAAATAACCCGCCAGGCTTAGATCCAGCCGCGTTTGCGCAGCCGCCGGATCAGGTAGACCATGGCGACGCCGGTCACCAGCAGCACCGCAGGATAGGCCCAGCGCCATTTCAGTTCCGGCATGAATTCGAAATTCATCCCGTACAGACTGAATATCACCGTCGGGATCGCCAGTACCGCACCCCAGCCCGCCAGCTTCTGCACCGACTCGTTTTGCTTGACCGAAAGCGAGGCGAGATGGAATTGCATCGCGTCCGACGCCGAATTGCGCAGGCGGTCGATCGCAGCCGCGACCCTCACCGCGTGGTCGTCGATGTCGCGGTAATACGCCTTGAGCGATTTGGTGACCAGTTCGGGATGCAGGCGCAACAGGTTGTGGGTGATTTCCTGCATCGGCTCGGCGGCATCGCGCAGGGCGGTGAGGTCGCGCTTCAAGGTGTAGAGCCGGTCCAGCATGCCGCGTCCCGGTTTGGCCCCGCCCGTCAACTGACTTTCCAGCGACAGGAATCGGTCCTGCATGCCGTCGATCACCGGGCGGTACTGGTCGACAATCAGGTCGAGCACCAGATACAGCGCATAGGGCGTCCCGGGCTTGATGCCGCCGGGGCAGCGTTGCAGTTTTTCGCTGACGCGCTGGTAGCCGCTGCCGTTGTCGTGGCGGATCGCGACCAGCCAGTTGTTGCCGGCGAACAGATGAGTTTCGCCAAATTCGATGCGCGCTTCCCACAGTTGCGCGGTGCGCAGGGCGATGAACAGGTGGCCCTCATAGTCTTCCAGCTTGGCGCGCTGGTGGGTGGAAATGGCGTCTTCGAGCGCCAGCGCATGCAGGCCGAGTTCTTCGCCCAGGCGGGTGATGAGGGCGCTGTCGGGCGATTTCAGTTCGATCCAGATGAAGCGGTCATCCTGTCCGACATGGTCACTGATGGCGTCGAAAGCGATGGCTTCGGCCTTTGAGTCGTGGAACAGCAGGCAGTCGATGATGGGCTCCGGAGT
The DNA here is from genome assembly GCA_020057245.1 of Thiobacillus sp. Classification (GTDB taxonomy): domain Bacteria; phylum Pseudomonadota; class Gammaproteobacteria; order Burkholderiales; family Thiobacillaceae; genus Thiobacillus. Next base: position 1,558 of record JAGVGD010000033.1, read on the forward strand.
CGATGCGGGAAACTGCGGCAATTTTAGGGCGTGTTCAGCTCAAATACACGCGGATTCAGGTTCTGCAGGCTCAATTTTGGTCTGCTTGTGGCCGTCATAGCGGTACGGATTGAAAACGCATCCATTCATGCGGACTGTTCCGTGACGGCAGCAGCTGTTGCAGCGCACATGAGCAAGCAGTCCAACAATAACGATGAGTAGGAGACAACATGAAGTCATTCTGGATCAGTCTGATCCTGATGCTGGGGACGGCTTGTCAAGCCGCGTCCCCCAGCCCCTACGCGTTCGGCGTGCTGAACCAGCGCAGCCTGCAGGCAACGGCGGCTTACTGGAACCCTATTTTGAATTATGTGACGGCCCGCTCCGGGGTGCCACTGGAGTTGCACATTGGTCGCACCGCCAACGAAACCACCGACCGGGTGGCGGCGGGCAAACTGGATTTTGCGTATACCAACCATTTGTTCACGCCCCAGCGAGACCGGCTTGGCTGGCGCGTGCTGGCGCGCCAGGATTCGGCTGGTATTCGCGGCCAGCTGGTCGTGCTCGAATCTTCGCCGGTAAAATCGCTGTCCGCACTGGCCGGCAAGCCGGTGGCGTTTGCCAATCCCTATGCCTTCGTCGGCTATTACGTGCCGATGGAAGCCCTGCTGCGTGCCGGGGTCAAGGTGGTGGCGGTATTTGCCGGCAACCAGGAGGCGGCAATGGGGCAGTTGATGTCGGGCGAAGTGGCCGCCGCCGGGGTCAACCATCAGGTGATGGCGGATTTCGCCAAGCGGCGCGGCTTGAAGTATCGCGTGCTGAGCGAATCCGAGCCCTATTACGATCTGGCGGTGATGGCCTCGCCGCGCATCAGTGCAGCCGATGGCGAGAAGGTGCGGCGGGCCTTTGTCAACATGGCGCAGGATCCGGAAGGTCAGCACGTCCTGCAGGCGGCGGCGCAGGCGATCGGCTTGTCCAGGGCGCGGGGATTCGCCCCGGCCGATGACCGCGATTACGACAATTACCGGGAATTCCTCAAACGCACCCTGGTGCCGCTGAATGAATGAACAAATAGGCGTGCGCGCCACCCGCTATAGCCTGACGGCGAATATTCTGGGTGCCGTGTTTGCCCTGATCCTGCTGATATATCTGGTGACGCTGACCGGCCTCGGCTTCTCGCTGCGGGAACGCGCGCAGCAGAATCTGGATCTGGCGGCTGAACGCGAGCTCAGCGCGATCATGACGGTGATACAGGATCAGGTGCTGCTGCGCGACTACCCCGCCATCGAGCAGACAATCGCGGCGCGGGTCAAGCATGAGCACATTCTGCTGGCGCGTTTCGCCTCGCCGAGTTTCACTTACGAAGCAAGAACCCCGCCCGTCGTGCAGACCTATCCGGCGTGGTTCGCCCGCCTGCTCGACCTGCCCGCACCGCAAGCGGAATCCGAACTACAACTGGGCGGCAGCCGCTACGGCAAGGTGCGGGTGATGCTCGACCCGGCGCGGACTGTCGAGGGTATATGGGGGCTGGCAGTCCGCTTTACCTGGCTGCTCATCATCTGCCTCGTGGTCAGCATGGTGTTGCTGAACTTGTTGCTCGGTCGCAACCGGCGCGGTTTGTCGGCCTTGCGCGAGGCCGCGCGCGCGATCGAAACCGGCAATCTGCGCGCGCGCGCGAGCCTGGCGCATGGTTCGTCGCCCGAGGTGCGCGAAACCAAGCTGGCGTTCAATCACATGGCCGATCACGTGAGCCAGCTGGTGAGCGCGCTGGAAAGCGAGCATGCGGACTTGCTGGTTGAAAAGGAACGCCTGCGGGTGACGATCGAGTCCATCGGCGATGCCGTCATCGTGACCGACTCGCGCGGCCTGATCGAATTTATCAACCCCAAGGCCGAGGAACTGACCGGTTACAGCAGCAGCCACGCGCGTGGCAGGCCAGTGTCCGAGGTGTTGCCGCTGTTCGACGAAGACAGCGGCGCGCCGGTGACCAATCCACTCGAGCTTGCCTTGCGGAGCAACCAGGTCGTCGAGCTGGCCAGCCATTCCGTGATCGTGCGCCCGAGCGGGGCGACGCTGGCGATCAGCGACACCGCCGCGCCGATCCGCTCGCGCGAGGGCAAGGTGCTGGGCGGCGTGCTGGTGTTCCACGATGAAAGCGAAATGCGCCGCCTGATGCAGCGGCTGGCGCAGCAGGCCGAGCGCGACCATCTCACCGGCCTGTGGAATCGCCGCGCCATGGAAAACCGGCTGGCCGCTGCCTTGCTGGGCGTGCAGCAAAAAGGGCAGCGTTACATTTTTTGCTATATCGATCTCGACCGCTTCAAGCTGGTGAACGACACCTGCGGCCATCGTGCGGGCGATGCCCTGTTGCAGCGGCTGACCGCGCTGCTGGCCCGGCGCGCCGAAAGCGAGAAGCATATTCTGGCGCGCCTGGGCGGGGACGAATTCGGCCTGCTGTTCGTCGACACCACCTTGCCGGCGGCGCTGGAATACATCCAGGGCATGCGCGACGAAATCGACCGCTTTCGCTTCGAGTGGGACGAGAAAGTGTTCCACCTGGGCGTGAGCATCGGCGTGACCGAACTGCACAGCGGCATGACCGATATCGGCGAGATTCTGGCGCAGGCAGATACCGCGTGCTACCACGCCAAGTCGCTCGGTGGCAGCATGATCCAGGTATACGAGAAGACCCATCCCGCGCTGCAGAAAATAAGCGACGAAATGCAGTGGGTGAGCGCGATCACCAAGGCGTTCGAGGCGCATCGCTTTGTCTTGTACCGCCAGCAGAAAGTCGCGCTGACGACCGCGATCTCACAGCCGCATTACGAAATCCTGCTGCGTCTGCGGGGCGAGGATGGCGCAATCATTTCACCGGGCGAATTCCTGCCGGCGGCCGAGCGCTATGGCCTGGCGCCGAGTTTCGACCGCTGGGTGGTGCGCAATCTGTTCGCCTATCTCGACACCCATCCGGAAGATCAGGCCTGGTATGCGCTGAACCTGTCGGGGCGCAGTCTCAGCGACCAGGGCACGGCGGATTTTGTGCTGGAAGAACTGGATCGCTACAAGCTCGACCCTGCACGGATCAGCTTCGAGGTCACCGAAACGGCTGCGATCGACAACCTCGATGCGTGCGAGCGCCTGATCCTGACACTGCAATCACGCGGCATCCAGTTTGCGCTCGACGACTTCGGCAAGGGGCAGTCTTCGCTGGGCTACCTGAAGCGTCTGCCTGCGGCCTACCTCAAGCTCGACGGCGATTTCGTGCGCGGTCTGGATCACAACCGCGAGAATCTCGCCATCGTCAAAGCCATGCACACTCTGGCGCACGAGCTGGGCAAGCAGACGATCGCCGAGCAGGTGGAAACGCAGGCTGAGCTGGGGTGCCTGAGAAAGCTGGGCGTGGATTTTGTGCAGGGCTATCTGTTGCACCGCCCGGAGCTGCTACAGATGGAATAGCGCGGGTTGAGTCAACTCATCGCCAGAGGTAAAAAGCCGCCGCATGTCTGGACAAAGACATGCGGCGGCTTTTTTGATCGCGTGCCGGTTCAGAACGGCAGCACGAGATCGGGCGCCGCCTGCCGGATCACCCGTCGGAAGTCGGCCTGGATTTTTTCCAGCGCCTCGGGACTGTCGCCCTCGAAGCGCAGCACGATCACCGGTGTGGTGTTGGAGGGACGGGCGAGGCCGAAGCCGTTGGCGTATTCCACGCGCAGGCCATCCAGCGTGATGACCTCCTGCGCGTCGGGGAAGGTCGCGGTTTTCTGCAGCGTGTCCATCAGCGCGTAGTGCGCGCCTTCCGCCATCTGGATATTCAGTTCGGGCGTGTTGACGGTGTCGGGCAGGCCATGCAGGGTGGCGTTGATGTCAGCCTGCTTGCTCAGGTATTCGAGCAGGCGTGCGCCGGCATACATGCCGTCGTCAAAGCCGAACCAACGCTCCTTGAAGAACACGTGGCCGGACATTTCGCCAGCGAGCAGCGCGCCGGTTTCCTTCATCTTGGCCTTGATGAAGCTGTGGCCGGTTTTCCACAACAGCGGACGGCCGCCGCGGTCTGTGATCCAGCTGAACAGGTTGCGCGTCGACTTGACGTCGAAAATGATTTCGGCGCCGGGGTTGCGCGAAAGCACGTCGTCGGCGAACAGCATCAGCTGGCGGTCGGGGAAAATGATGCTGCCGTCCTTGGTGACCACGCCCAGGCGGTCGCCGTCGCCGTCGAAGGCGAGGCCGATTTCGGCATCGCTGGTTTTCAGCGCGGCGATCAGGTCCTGCAGGTTTTTCGGCTGAGAGGGATCGGGATGGTGGTTGGGGAAGTTGCCGTCGACTTCGCAGAACAACTCTTCCACCTGGCAGCCCATGTCGCGGTAGAGTTGGGGCGCAAACGCGCCGGGCACGCCGTTGCCGCAGTCGACGATGATTTTCATCGGGCGCGCCAGCTTCACATCGGACACGATGCGCGCGAGGTATTCGCCGGCGATGTCGTATTCGCGGTAGCTGCCGTCGCCGTGCGCGAGGTCGTTTTCGACCAGCCGCTGGCGCAGTTTCTGGATGGTGTCGCCCGACAGGGTCTCGCCGCCGAGCACCATTTTCAGGCCGTTGTAATCGGGCGGGTTGTGGCTGCCGGTGACCATCACCGCGCTGTGCGTGTTCAGTTGATAGGCGGCGAAGTAGGTCATCGGGGTGGCGACCATGCCGAGGTCCACCACGCCGATGCCGGCCTTGCGGATGCCGCGCGCCAGCGCAGCTGCGAGCTCGGGTCCGGACAGACGGCCGTCGCGGCCGATGCAGATTTCGGTTTGCTTGCGGGCGAGCGCTTCGGAACCGAGCGCGTGGCCGATGGCTTCGACGATTTCCGGGGTGAGACTTTTGCCGACGATGCCGCGAATGTCGTAGGCCTTGAAGATTTCCTTGGGGTATTCCACAGCGCACTCCTGAATGGGGGTGCGTGGATTCTACCTTTGCTCCGTGTCGAAATGCCGCATCAGCCGTTGCGGCATCCAGTCGATATTGCCGGGGAAGGGGCCGGACGGGAAGGCGACGTGGCCGCCGGTTTCCGGCTGTTCCAGCGTCACCGCGGACGATACCCCGGCGGGGGTCGGCAGCGCCCAGACCGGCAGAAAGGGATCGTTCCTGGCGTTGACGATCAGCGTCGGCACGCGGATCGCAGGCAGCACGGGCTTCGACGAGGCACGCAGCCAGTAATCGTCGGCGTCGCGAAAGCCATGCAGGCGTGCCGTCACCAGGGTGTCGAATTCGCGGAAGCTGGAGGTGCGGGCAATGGCGTCGGCATCGAGCGTACCGGGGAACTGCCGGGCTTTTTTCAGCGCCTTCTGCTTCAGCGTGGCGAGGAAGTGTGCGGTGTAGACCCGGCGGTTGAAGCCGCGGTCGAGTGCGTTGCCGGCCGCAGTGAGGTCGAGCGGGGCAGAAATGGCGGCCGCGCGCTCGACCAGCGCCTGCGCTGCCGCA
>JAGVGD010000151.1 GCA_020057245.1 Thiobacillus sp.
CGCGACGCGCTCGAAGGCCTCACCGCGCAGCTGCGTAGCCACGACGAAGCGCGCCTGGGTTGCGAACAGGGGCTCGACCCGCTACGCCGCAGCATCGAACAGCTCAAGCTGAAAGACCAGGAAGCCATGCTGATGCAGTCGCAGTTCGAACTGCAGCTGCGCGAAGCCGCCGCCGACGAAGCCCAGCTCGAACAGGCCCTGGCCGACAGTCCCAAACCGGCGCAACTGCAGGCTGACATCAACCGCCTGCAAACCGAAGTGGCGGCGCTGGGCGCGGTCAACCTCGCCGCGCTCGACGAACTGACCCAGGCGCAGGAGCGCGCCGACTACCTGGCCGCGCAGTGCGCCGACCTGCTGGAAGCCGTCACCACGCTGGAAGCCGCGATCCAGCGCATCGACCAGGAATCGCGCGCCAAGCTCAAGGAAACCTTCGACACCGTCAACCGGCACATGGGCGAACTGTTCCCGCAGCTGTTCGGCGGCGGGCAGGCGCGCCTCATCCTCACCGGCGACGAACTGCTCGATTCCGGCGTGCAGGTGTTCGCCCAGCCGCCCGGCAAGAAGAACGCCTCGATCCAGATGCTGTCCGGCGGCGAAAAGACCCTGACCGCGCTGTCGCTGGTGTTCGCCATGTTCAAGCTCAACCCGGCGCCGTTCTGCCTGCTCGACGAAGTCGACGCCCCGCTCGACGACGCCAACACCGACCGCTACTGCAAGCTGGTCAAGGCCATGTCCGACCACACCCAGTTCCTCTTCATCACCCACAACCGCGTCACCATGGAAATGGCGCAGCACCTGGCCGGTGTCACCATGCAGGAGCCGGGCGTCTCGCGGATTGTGGCGGTGGATGTGGAGCAGGCGGTGGGGATGGTCGAGGCTGCCTGAGCAGCCGTTTGTCAGGTTTCCTCTTTTTGCAGGACTGAACTAAACTAATAAGACTTGGTTTAGTTGGAGCAGTCATGCAAACCGTCAATATTCACGAAGCCAAAACCCAGTTGTCGAAGCTGATCGAGCAGGCGGTTCAAGGCGATGCCTTCATCATTGCCAAGGCCGGCAAACCGCTGGTCAAAGTCACGCGCCTGGATGCGCCAACCGCGCAACAGGCCAAAAGACTGGGCTTTATGGCGGGGCAGATTGCCGTACCCGACGACTTCGACCGCATGGGCAGCGAAGCCATCGAACAGCTTTTCGGCCTGGACAGCGGCAGCGAACCCGCGTGAAGCTGCTACTCGATACGCATCTGCTGTTGTGGGCAGCGGGTTCGCCCGAGCGCTTGCCGCTGGCCGCGCGTCCGCTGCTGGAAGCGCCGGAAAACCAGCTGCTGTTCAGTGCCGCCAGCCTGTGGGAAATCGCGATCAAGCGCGGCCTCGGGCGTGCCGATTTTCAGGTTGATCCCCGGGTGCTGCGGCGCGGCTTGCTGGACAACGGCTATGTGGAATTGCCGATTACCAGCGAACACACGGTTTCCATCGATAGCCTGCCGCCCCTCCACAAAGACCCGTTCGACCGCATTCTGGTGGCGCAGGCGATGGTCGAAGGCATCATCCTGCTCACGGCGGATGTGTTGATCGCGCAGTACCCCGGTCCGATTCAAGTGTTCTGATTAAACATTGGGCACTCCCGGCGCGCGATCGCTGCGCCGGCTTCTCGTCCGTCAGCCCGTATCCCGCGTCTTTACTGGCATAGCTTGCGTTTATCCCCGCCAGCGCGGATTTCCACTTTTTTTGCTCAAATTTCAGGCATCCGGCCTGTCAAAACCTTGATTTGTCATGCGTTTTTATGACGCACCTTTTTGCTGCGCAAATTTCCGTAAAAGTCGGTTGACAAGGCCGGGTCAGACACTAGAATTTGTATTCGCCTTCCCGTCACACCACAATATGTTGTGAATAAAGCTGTGTGCGGAGGCTGGGTAATCTGTGGATAAGTGCGCTGAACCCGCGTCATTCATATATCCGCCACGATGGATTGCCCGTTCAATTTCAAAGCGCCAAACTAAAAGGAGATGTATTGATGTTGTCTGTCGCCACCGAATCCACCCCGAGCCTGCCCATTCCGCCGCTGGAAATCAGCGAGGGAACCGTCATCGACACCCGTTACGCCGACTACAAGATCATCCGCCGCAACGGCGCAGTGGTCGGTTTTGCACCGAACAAGATCGCGGTGGCCGTGACCAAGGCATTCATCGCGGTGCAGGGCGGCCAGGCAGCGGCATCGGCGCGGATTCGCGAACTGGTCGAGACCATCACCGGCCAGGTGACGGCAGCCTTGCTGCGTCGCGCGCCCAACGGCGGCACCTTCCACATCGAAGACATCCAGGACCAGGTCGAACTGGCGCTGATGCGCTCGGGCGAACACGAAGTCGCGCGCTCCTACGTGCTCTACCGCGAAAAGCGCACCCAGGAACGCGCCGCGCAAAAAGCCGCCGGCGTGCCCGAAATCACCCTGCACGTGATCGAAGACGGCGTCAAAAAGCCGCTCGACACCGCGCGTCTGAACACCCTGCTGGCCGACGCCTGCACCGGGCTGGGCGACAACGTCAAGGTCGAGCCGATCATGCACACCGTGCTGCGTGACCTCTACGACGGCGTGCCGATGGCCGAAGTCGAAAAGGCGCTGGTGCTGGCCGCCCGTTCGATGATCGAACAGGACCCGGCGTACTCCTTCGTCACCGCGCGCCTGCTGCTCAATTCCATCCGCCACGAAGTGCTGGGCGAAGCCGTGCTGCAGGCCGACATGGTCACCCGCTACGCCGACTATTTCCCCGCCTACATCAAGAAAGGCATCGGCGCCGAGCTGCTCGACGAGAAGCTCGCCCAGTTCGATCTGGCGCGTCTGGCCAAGGTGCTCGATTCCAGCCGCGACTACCAGTTCGGCTACCTCGGTCTGCAAACCCTGTACGACCGCTATTTCCTGCACATCGAAGAGTCGCGCATCGAACTGCCGCAGGCCTTCTTCATGCGCGTGGCGATGGGCCTGGCGATCAATGAAGTCGACCGCGAGTCGCGCGCCATCGAGTTCTACCAGGTGCTGTCCTCGTTCGACTTCATGTCGTCGACGCCCACCCTGTTCAACGCCGGCACCCGTCACAGCCAGCTATCGTCCTGCTACCTCACCACCGTGACCGACGACCTCGACGGCATCTACCAGGCGATCAAGGAAAACGCCATGCTGCAGAAGTTTGCCGGCGGGCTGGGCAACGACTGGACCCCGGTGCGCGCCATGGGCGCCCGCATCAAGGGCACCAACGGCAAGTCGCAGGGCGTCGTGCCCTTCCTTAAAGTGGTCAACGACACCGCCGTCGCGGTCAACCAGGGTGGCAAGCGCAAGGGCGCGGTGTGCGCCTACCTGGAAACCTGGCATCTCGACATGGAAGAATTCCTCGAGCTGCGCAAGAACACCGGCGACGACCGCCGCCGCACCCACGACATGAACACCGCGAACTGGATTCCGGATCTCTTCATGCAGCGCGTGATGGAAGGCGGCGACTGGACCCTGTTCTCGCCGAACGATACCCCCGACCTGCACGACCTCTACGGCCGCGCCTTCGCCGAGGCCTACACCGAATACGAGCGCAAGGCGGACCGCGGCGAGATCAAGGTGTTCAAGCGCATTCCCGCCAGCCAGATGTGGCGCAAGATGCTGTCGATGCTGTTTGAAACCGGCCATCCCTGGATCACCTTCAAGGACCCGTGCAACATCCGCAGCCCGCAGCAGCACGTCGGCGTCGTCCACAGTTCCAACCTGTGCACCGAGATCACACTCAACACCAGCGAAACCGAAATCGCCGTCTGCAACCTCGGCTCGGTCAACCTCGTCAATCACCTGAAAGACGGCAAGCTCGACCTCGACAAGCTCAAGACCACCATCCACACCGCGATGCGCATGCTCGACAACGTGGTGGACGTCAACTACTACGCCGTCGGCAAGGCGCGCAATTCCAACCTCAAGCACCGTCCGGTGGGCTTGGGCATCATGGGCTTCCAGGATGCGCTGCAGGAACTGCGCCTCACCTACGCCTCCGACGCCGCCGTCGAATTCGCCGACCGTTCGATGGAAGCCGTGTCCTACTACGCCATCCTGGCCTCGACCGAACTGGCGCAGGAGCGCGGCCGTTACTCCAGCTACGAAGGCAGCCTGTGGAGCAAAGGCATCCTGCCCAAGGATTCGCTGAAACTGCTGGCCGCCGAGCGCGGCGGCTATCTCGAAGTGGACGACAGCAGCACCCTCGACTGGGACAGCCTGCGTGCGCGCATCAGCCAGTACGGCATGCGCAACTCCAACTGCATGGCGATCGCGCCCACCGCCACCATCGCCAACATCGTCGGCGTCTCCGCCTCGATCGAGCCGACGTATCAAAACATCTACGTCAAATCCAACCTGTCGGGTGAATTCACCGTCGCCAACAAGTACCTGGTGGCCGACCTGAAGAAACTGGGCTTGTGGGATGAAGTCATGGTCGCCGACATCAAGTACTTCGACGGCAGCCTGGCCAAGATCGACCGCATCCCGGCCGACATCCGCGCCCTGTACGCCACCGCGTTCGAAATGGAAACGAGCTGGCTGGTCGAATGCGCCTCGCGTCGCCAGAAATGGATCGACCAGGGCCAGAGCCTCAACATCTACATGGCCGGCGCCAGCGGCAAAAAGCTCGACGAGACCTACAAGCTGGCGTGGATACGCGGCCTGAAGACCACCTATTACCTGCGCACCATGGGCGCCACCTCGGCCGAGAAATCCACCGGCAAGGGCGGCGAACTCAACGCCGTGTCGGCGAGCGGCGGGGCAGGGGCCATGAGTTCCGCCAGGGGCGGCAGCGCGACGAATGCGGCAGCAGCCAACCTGCCGGAGCCGGAGATCGAAGGCCGCGCCTGCACCATGCGGCCGGGGGATGTGGGGTTTGAGGAATGCGAGGCGTGCCAGTAAGGGTTTGATGGCCGTCACTGAACAGTTCCCTATCCGTCATTCCGGCGAAAGCCGGAATCCAGTGGAATTAAGTCTTGGACCCCGGGTTTCATCGGGGTGACAAATTGTTCGGTGCTAGCTTGAGTGCGTAGGCCGGGGTTGCCGGCAGCAAGTCACTTTTCTTGTCTCGCCAAGAAAAGTAACCAAAAGAAGGCGACCCCGCTGCGCCACCCCTTCGGGGCGAGCCTCGACTGAACCGAACTGACGGGGCGGCTGCGCAACTCGCCCTGGCAAGCCGCACAAAACGCGGCTCGCTGCGGAGCTCAGACAGTGCTCGCCGTTCTCCCCGTCAGCCCGGCTCAGTCGAGGTGGCGCAGAAGGGGAGACCGGCAACCGAACGTAGGGTGGGCTGAAAAGCCCACCGCCAGATTAAAGATGAAAAAAACGTGGGCCCAGCCCACTTTGGTAAAACCAAAGGAGATTTATAACAATGCTGAACTTTGAAGAAGACTTCACCCCCGCCGTCGCCCCCCGCATGGCCGCTGCTGCGCCCATGCCGGCCGTGGACCTTGCCGACACCACGCCCGCACCCCAAGCCCGCCGCATGCAGGCCGCCGACAAGCGCGTGATCAACGGCTCGACGGACGTGAACCAGCTCGTCCCCTTCAAATACAAATGGGCCTGGGAAAAATACCTTGCCGGCTGCGCCAACCACTGGATGCCGCAGGAAGTGAACATGAGCCGCGACATCAGCCAGTGGAAAGACCCCACCGCGCTCACCGAAGACGAGCGCCGTCTGGTTACGCGCAACCTCGGTTTCTTCGTCACCGCCGATTCGCTCGCCGCCAACAACATCGTGCTCGGCACCTATCGCCACATCACCGCGCCCGAGTGCCGCCAGTACCTGCTGCGCCAGGCGTTCGAAGAAGCCATCCACACCCACGCCTACCAGTACATCGTCGAATCGCTGGGGCTGGACGAAGGCGAGATCTTCAACATGTATCACGAGGTGCAATCGATTCGCGACAAGGATGAATTCCTCATCCCCTTCATCGACACCCTCACCAACCCCGAATTCAAAACCGGCACCCCGCAGGCCGACCAGGATTTGCTCAAGTCGCTGATCGTCTTTGCCTGCATCATGGAAGGCATCTTCTTCTACGTCGGCTTCGTGCAGATCCTCGCACTGGGCCGCCAGAACAAGATGACCGGCGCCGCCGAGCAGTACCAGTACATCCTGCGCGACGAGTCCATGCACTGCAACTTCGGCATCGATCTCATCAACACCATCAAGCTCGAAAACCCCCACCTGTGGACCAACGAGTTCAAGGCCGAAATCCGCGGCCTGATCCAGAAGGGCGTCGAGCTCGAATACCGCTACGCCGAAGACACCATGCCGCGCGGCGTGCTGGGCCTCAACGCCAGCCAGTTCAAGGAATACCTGCGCTTTATCGCCAACCGCCGCTGCCAGCAGATCGGGCTGGACGAGATGTTCCCCGGCGTCACCAACCCCTTCCCCTGGATGGCCGAAATGATCGACCTGAAGAAGGAGAAGAACTTCTTCGAGACGCGCGTCACGGAGTATCAGACGGGCGGGGCGTTGAGCTGGGATTAAGCTTCAAAGGCTAAGGAGAAAGTTATGGCGACTAAAGTCACAGGCAACAAAGCTGCAAGAAGTTCTTCTTCCGTATTGTCAAACGCTTCAACAGGGAAAGCGTCAAAGACTGCAGCTGGCAGTGCCTTGTCCCAAGTAGTTCCCCCTAGAGCAACATCCGCCAAGGCTGCCAGTGCCGCTTCTGGTGTGCTGCGAGATGGACGCACAAGTGCCGCTTCGAAAAGCGCTGCCGGATCTGCATTGGCTCAACGCTCTGCGGCAAAGAAAAAATAGAACAGCGATACTTTTTGTATTCCCGCGACCATCTGCAACCGGCAGGTGGAGGAGGCCACATTGAAACTAACAAAAGTTCGCGTCCAAAATTATCGCTCCGTTGAGGACAGCGAAGAATTCGAGATCGGTGATCTCACATGCCTTGTGGGCAAGAACGAAGCGGGCAAGACAGCGTTGCTCAGTGCGATGCGTGGGCTGCGACCCTCGCATCCCTTCAAATTTGACGAAACCATCGACTATCCGCGTCGCTTCGCGACGCGGTTCGATGATCGCCATCCAGACGGCGAAGCCGAGGTTATCCGGACTTGGTGGTGGCTGGAAGACGCCGACAAGGCGGCGGTTGAGAAGCGATTTGGCCTTGGGGTTTTGAAGGGCGACTCCTTTCAGGTGCACTTTGGCTTCCGATATGACGATGACAAGCGCATTTGGGATATCGAAGTCGATCACGCCAAGTGCCTGGAGCATTTGGTCAGTAAGCACGCGTTAGATGCGACCGAACGGAATGCTCTGCATGGGGTTCACGACGGGCCAGCCGCGGACAAAGCATTATCGGCTCTGGTTGAGCGGAGCCCGAAGCAAGAGGCCCTCCTGCAGGACATTAAGACGTGCCGCGATTCCAAGTTCAGCTTGGGCGTGATCGACATCCTCGAAGTGAGGCAGCCGAAGTTTTTCTTTACCTCCCACTTCGAGCGCATGTCGGGGATAGTTTCGATTCAACAGCTCCAGCAGGACCGACAACATAACAAAGTGTCGGTCGGCGACAAGATTTTCCTAGACTTCCTGGAATACGCGGGCACGACCTTGGAGGAGCTCCTTGAAGCCAATCGCCGCGAAGCCTTGAAGGCACAGTGCGAGGCGGCGAGCAACGAAATCACCGAAGAGATCTTCCAGTTTTGGAGCCAGAACAACGCTCTGGAAGTCGTTATCGAGATTGACATCGCGAAGCCCGGCGACAAGCCTCCGTTCAATACGGGGACTGTGGCGGAAATCCGTATTAAGAACACCAACCACAAAGCCACGTTGCCCCTGTCGGAGCGCAGTGCGGGCTTCGTTTGGTTCTTCTCCTTCCTGGCGCAGTTTAAACAGCTCAGAAAGACTAACGGCAACGCCATAATCCTCTTGGATGAGCCGGGGCTTACCCTCCATGGAAAAGCGCAAGGTGATTTGCTGCACTACATCGTGGAGCGTCTGCTTCCCGACCATCAGGTCATTTTCACGACCCACTCCCCGTTCATGGTGCCCATGGACCGACTTGCCGACGTGCGCATCGTCGAGGACGTAATCATCGAGGAGAACGGCAAGCGGCCCGTAGTGAAGGGGACAAAGGTTCGATCGGATGTCCTTGACGTCGATGACGACACGCTGTTCCCCTTGCAGGGGGCGCTCGGCTACGAGGTGACGCAGTCTCTCTTTATCGGTGCCAACACCTGGCTGGTGGAAGGCCCGTCCGACATTCTTTACCTGCAAGTGCTTTCCCAGGCCCTACACAAGAGGAAGCGCGAGGGATTAAACGGCAAGTGGACCATGTGTCCTTCGGGCGGAATTGACAAGATCGCACCTTTTGTAAGGCTCTTTGGCGGCAACCGGATCAACGTGGCGGTGCTCTCCGACATTGCCAATGGCGATAAGACGAAGATCGAAAATTTGAAGAAGGCCGAGATCCTCAAGGCGGGTCATTTCTTCACCGTCGCAGATTTCGTGGGCCAACAGGAGGCCGATGTTGAAGATATCTTCGATCCGGATCTCTTCGTCGAGATGCTCAATGGCGCTTACAAGCCACCGGCCACTCATATCGTGACCAAGGCGTCATTGGCGGACGCGAACCCAACGCCGCGAATCGTGAAGAAGGCTGAAGCCCTGTTCAAGCTGATGCCTGCCGAAGTGGCGGAGTTTGATCACTTCGGCCCTGCGCGCTGGCTTTTGGAAAATCCGTCTGCGCTTGACGCAGATTCGCCCGCCGTTGCCGCGACGCTGACCCGAGCCGAGGCTGTGTTTAGGTCGTTCAACCAGTTGCTGGCCTCTAGCTAAAAGCGGAAATGAACTTTGGGGTCAGGTCTTGCCTTTTGCCGCGATAGGCAAGACCTGACCCCGTCACCTGCACATAGCCAGACCTGACCCGTATTCCGCGTTGCATACGCCGAGACCAAGAAACTAACTTCGCAGAGGCAGAAATGTGGAAAGAAAAAATCATCCTTATGGATGGTGAGGAACTTAAACACGAAAATTCAAAAACAAGCGGCTTTTTGCAAGAAGAGGACATTGACACCTATTCAATCATCCGCGCAGATGGAACGAAAACAGGATCGGTGAAGGTGGTAGATCACACAGCGGTCAAAGGTTTCAAGAGAACTATCTGGGTCGTACAAACCGACCTTAATGGCAAAGAAGTGGTCAACACACGTTTCGACGTGCGTTGACCACCAACTTGAGTTGGAAAACTTTGGGGCCAGTTCTTACCTTTTGCCGCAATAGGCAAGACCTGACCCCGTCACCGCATTCTTTGATTCTCAATTGGTTCGCAATAATGATTCGTGGGGAAATCTCAGAGTCAGCCCCCCATTGGTTCACCTGGAAATGGGGAGTGACGGATGAAAATTGACACCAATCCACGCATCAGCGACTTGCTCCTCGGGGTAACCTGGCTTGAGGTGGTGATTCTTCTTTGGGCGGGCCTCGGCCTCCTGCTTTATCCGCCCATCATGGAGCCATTCTGGCCGTGGCCGCTGGCGCTATTCAATCTGCGCTATCTGGGTGCGCTTTACACGGCAGCGCTGATCGCCGCCTTCCTCCAGGCATGGTCCGGCCGCTGGTCTCCGGCGCGCGTCGTGACGCCGATGATCTTCATCTTCACGCTGGTAGTGACGATCTATTCCTTCGTCCACCTCGACCGCTTCAATCTGAACCGCCCTGAAGCATGGATCTGGTTCATCCTCTACATCGGCGTGTGCATCAATGCCGGCGTTCATCTCTGGCTCTACCGCAAACGGCCGTTGCCCCAACCTGGCGATTGTCCCAGGGGCACGCTGAGAATCACGCTTTGGGCCGTGATCATCGCGCTCGGCGCATACGGTTTGTCACTGCTGGTCGCGCCTGCCGCCGCATCATGGTTCTGGCCGTGGAAGCTGGATACCTTTCACGCCCACCTCTACAGTGTGACGTTCTTGACCCCGGCGTTGGGTGCCTGGATATTGCTGCGTGGCACCACGCGAGATGAGCAGCAAGCGCTTGGGTTGACGCTGGCTGCGTGGGGATTGCTGCCGATTCTCGCGCTGATCTGGGCAGACGCAACGGTCAAGCGCGTCCACTGGGACCTCGCCGACACCTGGCTGTGGCTGGCGCTGTTTGCTGCCATGACTGGGGTCGGCGGGTGGCTGGTAGCGAGCACCCGCGAGGCGGATCGGGAAGAGAAATGAGGGTTGAAGAAATGATGGTTGAACGTGCAAACTACGGGGTCTCGAAAACTACGGGATCAGGTCTTGCCTTTTGCCGCAATAGGCAGACTTGGCCCGGTCACCGGAACAGTCGGGGTCAGGTCTTGCATTAACGTATTGCATTGCATGACCTGACTTCAATTTCTTACGGCGAATCGGGAATGGCGATTTTCCTGTTTACCGCCTTATCCTGTCTTGTCGGCGCGCTTACTTGAAGCGGTAATTCACGCCCAGGCCCAGGTAGCTCATGTCCTGCTTAAAGGAGAAACGCCAAACGTCCCCGCTGTTATAGGTGATGCTGGTGGTTTCCTTGCCGAAGTCCATATAGCTGTACTCTGCAAATAGCGTGACGTTTGGCTGCACCAGGTGTTCCACCCCAGCACCCAGAAGCCAACCGCTGCGCGTGAGTTCCGAATGTCCGTAAATCGCCACGGAAGGGTCGTTGTCGGTATGGTCTGTTTTTGTCCAGGCTGCGCCGCCCTTCAGGTAAACCAGCGTAGCCGCTTGAATCAGGTACCCGGTCCGGACGGTCAGTGTGGCAATTTGCTTGATGTCGTAATTTACCTGGTTTGCGGGCGAGGAGCCGTTAATGTAGAGGTGATCGCCGCTCATATCCGCCCGATCCAGCGATATTTGCGCACCCATAACCCAGTCGTTGGTTTGGACATCGCAGCCCAACTGGATACCGAGCGCGCCGCCTTTGACGGTAGCGGACCCAATCGGGGCATTGAGGTCGGCGCCGACAACGGGAGCAAGTTGATTCAATACGGTGCCTTCAACGTTGGCGCTGCCATATCCAGCATGGGCGCCGGCATAGCAGCCCGCCCACGGGTCCGTCGGTTGCCCTGCTGCAACCGCAGAGGTGGTGAGGGTGAGTAAGGTCGCGCACAGGGCAGCCGATGTTTTCATTGTTTCTCCCGGATGGATGAATTTATTCAAGAAGTGGCCATACGGCCGGGGCGCATTTCATCTGCACACGCCGGGCAGATTGATCAGGCGACGCCACGCCCGAGGTGGGTATTAAACGGCAGGAAAGACTTCGGGTTTAGGCCTTGCATTGAATTAAAGGGGCCCGGCTCGAATTGTTTTGCGCTCGGAAGCGCCGCTAGAAACTTTCGATCCTGGCTCCTTTGCTCACGCGACCAGAACAGATGACGTTTTCTGGGCGGCCACAATTTGGTTGCGTCCGCAGCGTTTGGCTTCATAGAGCGCGATGTCCGATGTGCGGATCAGCTCGGCAGGCAAGGAGACGCAAGCAAGCTCGGACGACGACACGCCGAAACTCAGGGTGACATGGCTGGCCACGGGCGAGGCTTCGTGGGGAAGATTCAAAGCCAGGATCCGCTCGCGTATCTGCTCGGCTACGGATATCGCGCCGCTCAAATCAGTCTCCGGCAACAGGAACGCAAACTCTTCGCCGCCGATTCGGGCCACCACATCGCCAGGGCGGGATAGCGCGTGGTGCATGGCCTGCGCAACGTCCACCAGGCACAGGTCGCCGGCGGGGTGTCCATAGTGGTCGTTGTATTCCTTGAAGTGATCGATATCGGCCATGATGAGTGACAACGGCGCATGGTCGCGCTTCGCTCTTGCCCATTCCTTGCTGAGCTCTTCCTCGAATAGCCGTCTGTTCGGGATGCCGGTGAGACTGTCCAGGCGGACCAGATATTCCAGCGCCTGTTCCACCTCGATGGATGAGTACAGTTCGCGGCGCAGTTTTTCCGCGTCGCGAAACAGGCGGTGGACCTGGGCGGAGGTGGCGAGCATGGCGAGACCGAAGATGACCATCATCAGGCCCATGACGAGATGGATGCGATCGCCCACCCACATCATTTGGATGCTGATGGGCGCCACGACCGGAATGGCGAAGCACCAATAGGCGTGGCTCACGGGCGACAGCAGCGGAACGGCTCCGGCCACCATTCCCCCCAGTACAAAAGCGAGAACGACCTGGTGCGGGAAGGAACTGGGATGAAACAGGAGAATTCCGGACAGCCCCCACACCGCCCCGGCAGCGCATGCGCCTGCCAGGAAATACTTCGTCCAGAAAACAAGATCGGACTCGCTCCTGGGGGTGGCGTTTCTGAACGCGCGCAAGCTGAGGAATCGAGCCCCCGTGACGGCGATGAGCAAGCCTGACCAGGTTAGCAGGACGGGCGTGGGTACGGCGTTCCACAGAACCGCTGCAAGAATGAGTCCGATTGCCAGGTTGACGATCAGTGAGATGGGGAGCTGACGAAAGCTCTGCGCAATCTGCGGCACAAGGATGCCCGAATCCTGGGAATCTGAAGATTGTCGGGCAGGTTTATCCAAGGGCGAGCTCCCGTGACGCGGTTTCCGGACGCATTTCGCCCGCGCGCAAGCGTCTGTCCAATATAGGCCAAGTTGCGTGGATCATGGTTCGGGCATACGCATGGGGGATTTAATGGGGCCTGGCTCGAATAATCCTTCGAACCAGCGGGTCGGTTTGGACGGAAGATGAAAGACAGATGGGCACTACGCGCTTGACGGGTCCGAGGTCGCGCGATGTTCGGATTCTGTTCTTCGCGCGATGCGCCGGGTTACACTTTCTGCTCCGCGGCCTTCCGGCCAATCTGGGGAAATAACCGACCATGTCCCGACAGCATCCCATCATCGCCGTGACCGGCTCGTCCGGTTCCGGCCTGTCCACGATACGCCACGCGTTCAAGTTCATTTTCGAGCGCCTGAACATCAAACCCGCGATCGTTCATGGCGACGGTTTCCGGCGTTATTCCGATCGGCAGTTCGCCGCCTTGCTGGAGGAATCGCGGGGCAGCGGCAGCAAGGTTTCCTGGTTCGGGCCGGAGTGCAATCATTTCCCGGAGCTGGAATCGTTTTTCCGGACCTATGGCGAATGCGGCAGCGGCGTTTATCGCCAGTATGCACACACGGCCGAGCACGGCGAGGCATTGGGGGTGCAACCGGGCGAGTTCACGTCCTGGTCGCCCCTGCAGCCGGGCAGCGATCTGTTGTTCTACGAGGGGCAGCATGGCGGCCTGGTGGCGAACACCTGGACGCGCCGCAAAGCCAACTCGTGCCAGTTTCCGCCGGAAATAGACCGTCGCGCGGGACGCCAGGGCATCGATGTGGCCCAGCATGTGGACTTGCTGATCGGCGTGGCGCCCGCCATCAATCTGGAGTGGATACAGAAGATCCACCGCGACTGCAAAAATGGCACGTGCTCACCCGAAGAGTCGGTGGAAACCATCCTGCGCCGCATGGACGACTACATCCATTACATCGTTCCCCAGTTCGGTCTCACCGATATCAATATCCAGCGCATGCCGCTGGTGGATACCTCCGACCCCTTCATTGCGCGCGACGTGCCGCTGGCTGACGAATCGCTGTGCGTCATCCACTTTCGCGACCGCGAGCGCCATGATTTTCCCGATTTTCTCGAGCGCATTCCCGGCGCTTACATGTCGCGTCCGACCACGATGGTGGTGCCCAACAATAACCTGCGCCTGGCCTTGGGGGTGATTTGTGCTCCGATTCTGGCCAGGTTCATGGATGGGCGCAGCGCCGCAACGGAGTGCGAATCAAAGGGGCCGGGCTCAGAAAACTAGGGCCTGTCAGGCTCGAGTTTCTTTCCAGGTCCGACCCCAAATCATTCTCGTGAAAACGGGTTATCCATGTAAACGCAGGTGCCTGATTCAAACGTAGACCGATGAATCAGATACAAAAAGGCCCGCATCGCTGCGGGCCTTTTTTATTGGCGCCTTGAACGTTACGGCAAGGTGCAGGTGCCATCCCCACCGTCGCGAACATAATAATCAACGGACAGGTACCCATTGGCTGCCGAGATGACATTCTGGCCTGCGCTCAGAAAGACGGGCGTATGGGGGTGGGTCGTGCTCAGTTGCGTCAGCGGTACGCCATTGACGGACACATTGAGCATGTAATCGCCGTTATCGAACAGGTTGACAAAGGGTTGTGCCTGACCGGTTCCTGCGTTCCATGCGCAACCGGGTGTGACGGTCGCGTATGACTTCCCGCTGGCGGCGTATTCCAGTGTGCCGTCGGCGCTGAAGGTATTGCCGGAGGTGTCCGGCAGGCTGCACATGCCAGGTTGCACGGTAAACACATAGCTATCGACCGTCTTTTTATTGAGCGCTACAACCACTTTGTTGCTGCCATCAGCGAGCCAGACATTGGTGGCTGGAATAAGGGTCGTAACGGTTGCCACCGGCGTGCCGTTGAGCGTCACCGTGGCGCGCAGTCTGGTGGTCGGGTTGAAAAGGCCCGCTTCGACTACCGGTGATGATTCGCCTGTGGCCGGATCGGCGGCACATTGCACTGCGCTGGATGCGTAGGTTTTGCCGCTTGCCCCGACTTGTACGGTTGTAGCCGCCCAAGCCGAGCCGCTGAGTGCTGTAACAGCCGCAAACGCAACGACTGCGGAAGAAGATAAAGTGCTTTTGTTGTCCATACGTAGCTCGCTTTCTTGAGAAGCTGGATGATTAAAATAAGACTAATTGATCTTTAATTCTATACCATATGTCAGGTTTTAATGTGGCAGTTTTTTTATCCTGATATTGCGCCTTTCGCCTTTTCGGAACTCCGTGGAATACGGGCTAGCTCAAGCTCGAATAATTTCTGGCGCGGTGGGCAATTGACCCCATTTGTATGGGCTCTATTCGTTAGTCGGATCCTGTCGGCTGTCTGCCGCTGCGGCAGTTGCCTTGCTATGTTCGCTGTCGTACAGAAGAGCCGATCGGAATTGCCTACTATGAATAAAAGTACTCAAGGGGGATCAGCATGCTCGACATACGATTCGGCCGCTGCCCTTGATGATTGATAACCCCACCGGAGAATCTATATGCCCCTGATTAACTTGGTCGTCGTCTTGATTGTGGTTGGCGTGCTGCTTTGGCTCGTGAATACCTATATCCCCATGGACTCAAAGATTAAACAGATCCTGAATATTGTCGTCGTCATTGTTGTCGTTATCTGGTTACTACAGGTATTCGGCGTGATCGGTTCGCTGGGCAACATTCGTGTTGGCGGCTGACGCATCTCCAAGGTGGTTGGCGTCGCCATCACATGAAGTCATGCCATCCAGATAAATGGGGTCGTGCCCGATAGTTGGGCGATGGCCAGGGATTAAGTAATAGAGCAGAGAAAGAGCAGAAAATGAAAAAACGCTACTTGGTCATTGCGATATCGATGACCCTTGTTCAGGGTTGCTATACCGCGCCCCCCTATCAACCATCCGGCCGTGTCTTGGTCGGAGTCGGATATCCTGGTGTCAACATCGGTATCAATTTTTCGATGTACCCGGATTTTGTCCGGATACCGGGCTATCCCGTCTACTACGCCCCCCAGGTGGATTCGAATTACTTCTTTTACGACGGCCTCTACTGGGTGTTCCAGGGCGATGACTGGTATGCGAGCAGCTGGTACAACGGGCCGTGGGATGTGGTGGGTTATTACGATGTGCCGGCTTATGTGCTGCGCGTCCCGGTTCGCTACTACCGCCAGCCTCCGCCGTATTTCCGCGGCTGGCATGCAGATGCACCGCCACGTTGGGGGGATCACTGGGGTCGCGATTGGGAACAGCGTCGAAGCGGGTGGGACCGTTGGGACCGCGGCTCCGCCCCGGCTCCCGCACCGTTGCCGGTTTACCAGCGGAATTACTCCGGCGACCGCTATCCTCGCGCAGTAGAACAGCAGCATACGATACGGTCCGAGAATTACCGCTACCAGCCGCGTGAGCCGGTCACGCAGCAATATTATCAACCGCGTGTGCAGCAAGACCAGCAGCGCCAGCAAGACCAGCAGCGCCAGCAAGACCAACAACGCCAGCAAGAGCAGCAGCGTCAGCAAGAGCAGCAGCGTCAGCAAGAGCAGGAACGCCAGCAAGACCAACAACGCCAGAAAGAGAAAGAGCAGCAGCGTCAGCAAGAGCAGGAACGCCAGCAAGACCAACAACGCCAGAAAGAGAAAGAGCAGCAGCGTCAGCAAGAGCAGCAACGCCAGCAAGAAAAAGAGCAGCAGCGTCAGCAAGAGCAGCAACGCCAGAAAGAGAAAGAGCAGCAGCGTCAGCAAGAGCAGCAACGCCAGCAAGACCAACAACGCCAGAAGGAGAAAGAGCAGCAGCGCCAGCTAGAGCAACAACGTCAGAAAGAGCAGCAGCGCCAGCTAGAGCAACAACGTCAGAAAGAGCAGCAACGCCAGCTAGAGCAGCAACGTCAGAAAGAGAAAGAGCAGCAGCTCCAGAAAGAGCAACAACGCCAGAAGGAGCAGCAACGCCAGAAAGAGAAAGAGCAGCAGCTCCAGAAAGAGCAACAACGCCAGAAGGAGCAGCAACGCCAGAAAGAACAGCAGCAGCAACAAGATCTCGAGCGGCAACGCTCCCAACCTGAACCGAAGGGCAAGGCCAAGGACCAAAAGGCTGCGCCACAAGACCAGATTCAAAAGGACAAGGATGCCCAGCAGGAGTATGAGCGGAAGAAAAAAGAGGATGAGGAGCGTTATCAGAATCCCTAGGGCGTGTTAACACTCATTTCTCACTGCTACCCAGAGGAACGGCCGATTCGGGCGCATTCCTTTGTCACGTGCCGCTTGCCGCACTGCGATTAATGGGGCCCGTTCAGACTCCATTCAGGAACGATAGGGATGCCTGTAGGGGGACGTAAGTTTCGCAGAGTCTGGCTGATAGCGACCTTCTTAGTTTTCTGGCCGTATGCAGCAAACCCTGCTGAGCAGCCAGACGCTGAAATCATTGAGCAAATGATCGATGAATCCGTGATGACATACCGTGGCACTTGTCCATGCCCGGACAGTGTCATGCGCAACGGGAGACGATGCGGCCGTCTAAGCGCCTGGAGCCGGCCCGGTGGTGCGTCGCCTGTTTGCTATCCCGGTGATGTCACGCCTGCGATGCTCAAGGCATGGCGCGAAAAACATCCAGATACACAGTAAGCGCTTGTGCGCTGGCGGCCGTACTTCCTTCGAGGCGCTCCAGGGCCAGGCCTTGCACTTTGCCATTCACTCACCCGACCTCACCCCTTTGGGTCAGTTAATAGGTCCAGGCTGAACTGGCTTTGTCTTTCCGCGATGAGCGCGTGGGCCCTGCGCGAGGCAAGAGCTTGCTGACTCCGGCCGGCCGCATGCTGACCCGGGGCGAGGGCGGGTGTTACATTGCAGGATATTTCCCTCCGCGCCCGGTCGCCGTTTGGCGCTGTGTCAGCGTGCGCAGGGATGAGGCATTAGGGAGACTCCTGGAATTGAGAGACGAACAAGCTGACCCGGATATGGTCCGGCGGATTCAGAATGCGTTAGATATGCTGCCCAGCCCGATATTCATCAAGGACGCGGACTGTCGGTACATGGCCTGCAATCGCGCATTTGAGCAATATATTGGCCTGCCGCGCGCCAGGATTATTGGCGCTTCGGTGCATGACGTTGCCCCTGCCGACCTAGCCGCCATCTACGAGAAGGCCGATCGCGATCTGATCGCCGACGGCGGCACGCAAACCTACGAAACCAGCGTGCGCTACGCCGACGGAAGCCACCGCGATGTCATCTTCTACAAGTCGGTGTTCCACAGTGCGGAGGGCAATCCCGATGGCATCTCGGGGGTGATCCTCGACATTACCGAGCGCAAGCGTCTGGAAAAGGAACTCTCCAAGGCGGCCAGGGAAGACTTTCTGACCGGCGCGGTAAATCTGCGGACTTTCTACGAGCTGGCCAACCAGGAGTTCTCGCGCTTCAAGCGCACGGGCGAGGCGTTTTCCCTGCTTGTGCTGGACCTGGATCATTTCAAGAGCATCAACGACACGCTCGGCCACGAGGCGGGGGATGACGCGCTGCGAAAGTTCGTTCAAATAGTCAGGGCCAATCTTCGCGAGCAGGATATTTTTGCCCGAACGGGCGGCGATGAATTCAGGCTGCTGTTGCCCGGCACGTCGCAGTCCGGGGCGCTCTTGCTGGCAGAAAGAATCCGCGATGAGGTGAATCGGGTGAATCTTTGCGCGCCGAACGGCAGCGCCATCCTTTCCATGAGCGCCGGGCTATGCAGAAGCCATCCGGATGACACGGGCATAGACGATATCGTCCGCCGGGCCGATGTCGCGCTTTACCAGGCGAAAGCGGCGGGCCGTAACGCGGTCAAGGCGCATCCTTGCGAGGCGTAGGTGCAGGGGGTAGGTCAAGCTGAAGCGCCCTGCGGAAGGGTTTGATCGCAGGCGCCTGGTGCCGTGAATCAGAAATAGCGGGCCAAATAAAACGGATGGATTTTTTCGTGCGAGGTTCAGGCACACAAGCAGAACGAGGTCTTGCATCAACGTATTGCATTGCAAGACCCCAAAATCCCGGCGTTATTTAGAGCCTTTGGCAGGTCGCCCTGTCTTGATGACTTCAAGTCGACGGACAGCTGCAAGCAGCGAGGTATCGCTCAATTTCGCCAGGCTGGCGATGGCCGCACGCAGAATCTCGCTTTTTTTCGCCGAAATGCCGGCATCCAGGCAACGCTTCTTGAGTCCCGCGATCTGTGCGTACTCAAGCTCGGGCATGGTGAAACTGTCGCGAACCAGTTTGGCCTTCTTTGCTTTGGCAGGCTTGCTGTCTTTGCTGCTCTTGGCGACAAAAGGTGCGGGCTCATGGACGACTTTTTTGGCGGCAGCCGGTTTTCTGGCTACGGCTCGCGTAACGGGTTTCTTTGCCGGGGGGGTGACGGCCTTGGCAACAGCGGGTGGCCTTTTTCTGGCGGGCTTTGCGGTCGCGGGCGCAGCTGGTTTGACAGGTTGTGGCCGCACGGCTGGCTTGGATGCAGGCGATGGAGTACTGACTGCAGCGGTCGAAGTTACGGCTGGAGCCACTGATTCAGCCGTGGCGGGCTTGCTGGTTTCATTCGGCATGATCAATCCCTTATTTCTGTTAAACGGAATAAACAGTATATTTAATTAAATGCGGAATTCAAGAGCGCTACGCGTTGGGGTTTTGATAGCGTGCGCGCATGGAGTATCGATACGTTCGCATCTGGAACTAGGGCCTGTTAACACTATTTTCGCGCCTGCGTTGCCGCGAGAAAGCGATGGATGCAAGGCGCGTCGTGCCGGCAAGGGCCATTCCTTGCCAAGCGGCGC